>JBATYG010000801.1:0-15937 GCA_049673945.1 Occallatibacter sp. | reverse complement strand
GCATGGGCGCATGCGTGCCGATGGCGGGAAGGACGGCCTTGAGGCGCGCGCCGTAGTAACTGGCGGCGGCCTGCGTGAGCACTCCAGCCTGCGAGTGGAGCCGGGTGATATCGGGCGGCACGGCGAGAACGCGGTTGCGAGCGCCAAGTTTTGCAAGGGCTTCGGCGAGGAGGTCGTTCAACTGCTGCGCGGAGAGATCGGTGTCGACTGCACCTACGGCGCAATAAAGGCTCATGCTGGTATGTTCGCTCTTTGGCGAAGGTAATGTAAATGCCGATGCGAAGATGAGGGGTGTATGCGGCTGTTTGTGGGCATTCCGCTGGCCGAGGCAGTGGCGCAGGAAGTTGCCGCTCTGACGGCGCGCCTGAAGCGCGATAACGACGGGTTGCGCTGGAGCGCGCCGGAGTCGTGGCATATCACGCTGCAATTCCTGGGCAACACGACAGAGGAGAAGTACGCGTGCGTGGCGGCTGCGCTTCGCGGGGTGGAGAGCGCACCGGTGGCAGTGCAGTTGACGGAGTTGGGCGTCTTTGAGCGCGCGGGCGTCTTGCACGTGGACGTTGCGCTGACGAAGGAATTGGCGGATTTGCAGAGGCGGGTTACGCGAGCGGACGAGGCGTGCGGATTTGTGGCGGAAGAGAGAACGTATCATCCACACATTACGTTGGCGCGCATTAAACTGGCGCGCATCCAAGCAAAGACGGGAAGAGGGACAAAAACAGGAAGCGGGCAAGCGTTGTTGCGCGAAGTGGCAGCCCGGGCGGGAACGCGGCCACAGTTCACGGGATTTATTGCAGAAGAGTTCGTTCTGTATGAGAGCGTCCGCGATGAGAGTGTCCGGGATCAGAGCGTCCGGGATGAGAGCGTTCAGGGGCCGGCCGGATCACGGTATGTCGCGCGGGAACGGTTCAGGTTCAGCCGGGCATAACCTGGGTGTATCAGGGGGGAGTATCAGGCGACGGGCTAGCGCGCCGATGTGGGAGAGCACGCGACAAGTTTCTGATAGCCGGCTCAAACCACCGGCGCAGGGTCAGCGTCAGCGTGCGCCGGGAATCGGCAGGCGCCGCGGTATGGACGCTCCTGCGAGATCAGACGATTCGGCAATGTGGTCAACCTGCATTCGCTCGCGAATACGGCGCAGGAGTTGCGCGTAGTCGGGCTTGCCGGCAACGGTGGCGATGCAATTGCAGCCGGGCAGGCTCATCAGGTTGTAATCATTCCTGTCAAAAGCGGCGTTGAAGTAGGCGAGCGCCTCATCGGTCCGGCCGAGGAAGAGATCGGTCCTGGCGAGGGCGAAGCCGGTTGTGCGCCCGTTGTCGAAGGCGGCTTTTTGCACCTGGCGCATGCCCTCGAGGAGGCCGGTCCTGCCGCCGCGGGTCCAGCCGCGGGAAGCGGCGTCGACGAGGGCAAGCTCATCGCGATCCTGCGAGATGGCCGCCGCGTTCTTAAGATCGGCGAGGAAGGCCGGGTAGTTTTCATCCTCAAGCTCAAGGCGGGCAAGATAACGGCTGGGCTTGACGAGGGTAGGCTGGGTGCGTGCGAGTTCGCGCAAGGCGCCGATGGACCCGGAGCGATTGGCCGGCAGGCCTGCGCGGACCCAGGCATTGTCTGCCGCGACGGCGGGGTTGCCGGGGGCGAGACGCAGAGCCTGATCGGCCTGTGCGATGGCGTCGGCATACCGCTGACGGCAGAGCAGGGTCGTGGCGTACCAGTGATGGGTTTCGGGCTCGGAGGGCGCGAGGGCGAGAGCGCGTTTGAACTCGGCGTCGGAGGCAGGGGCGTTCCAGTTGTGCCAGAAGAGAGCGAAGGCGAGGGCGCGGTGACCGGCGGCGAGCCGGGGATCGAGTTCGATTGCGCGCGTGGCGGCGAGGCGCGCGCGCTCGAAGGATTCGCTTCGATCGACGCCGCCGTACTCGGGGAGCAGCTCGTAGCTCTCGGCGAGCCCAGCATAGGCCTGCGCGTAGCGGGGATCGAGGGCGATAGCCCTGGTGTAGTCATCGACGGAGCGGGAGAGGCTCCCGGCGGTACGGAGGCTCCACTGGTAGCGGCCCTGGAGGTAGAGACTCTCAGCCCCTGGTGCGGGAATATGGGCCGAATCCAACGATTTTCCGGCTGTGAGGCGCGCTCTTGCGGAGGCGATGAGCGATGAGTGGTCAGCGAAAAGAACGGTTCCGACGGCGACGATCAAGCAGGCGGCAGCGATGCCTGCCCACTCAACGACGGGATGGTAAGCCGCCGGCGTGCGCGGAGGCAGCGGCGCGGGCGCGGCAAGAGGCGTAGGAGCAGCCGATTCCCTGCTCTGCTGAACTGGTGGTGGTTCGTTGGGCGCCAAGCCCAGCTCGCCGAGAAGCCATGCCCTGATTTCGTCGGGGTAGGCGAAGACGCCGCCGCGTTCTCCGCCGGGAACGCGATGGACAGGAAGGCCCCGGTCGTGTTCCCAGCGCTTGACCGTGCGTTCAGCGCGGCCGAGGAAGGCAGCAATTTCCTTCCAGGAGACAAGAGTTTGCAGATTTTCGGGGCCCGAGGAGCGAGGAGTCGACATGGTGGTCCCGTGTGATGTGATTTTTTCCCGACGGTTTGTAAGGCAATGATAGGGATGGGGCCATGCGGTGTCCACAAAAGGGAAGGCTGTTGAATGAGCGGGCGTACTCAACTGGCAGGTGCCGGAAGGCACGTTGCGCGCCGCTCTTCAGTGCGAACCCGGGGCGGTTATCGCGATGCTGAACCGGTGGGCGGCGGATCGGACGACTCAATGGAAGGACTGGGTGAGACGGGCAGGAGGCGATAGCCGTCGCGGGTGCGGATGTGGTATTTCTGCAGGTCTTTGCCGATGAGTTTGACGTGGATCGCGCGCCAGCCGCGGTTGGGATTGGGCTGGGGATAGTAGCTGAGGGTGTAGAGGTGGACGAGGTCCTTGCGGATGGAGGCGAAGGCCTGTTTTTCTTCCCGCCAGTTGCGGGCGAAGTAAGCTTTGCCGCCGGAGGCCTTGCTAACGCGCTCAAAGGCCGTGGCGGATGTGGGATCTTCCTGCGCCTCGCGCGTGCTGATGATGTAGATGATGGTTCCGGAGGACTGGGCGAGCTCCGCCACATCTTCGGGAGGAACGGAGCTGGCGTTGTCGGGGCCGTTGGAGAAGACAACGATCGCTTTTCGGCCGCGGAGCGGCACGGCATCTTTAACGGTGAGCAGGAGGCTGTTGTAGAGGGCGGCGTCATCGCCCGCGACGGTGTTGCGGACGCCGTTGATGAGGCTGTACTGATCCGAAGTAAGCGGGGTCATGCGGGAGAGATTGCGGCTGTAGGAGTAGAAGGCAACTTTGCTGGCGTTGTCCATGGAGCGAAGGAAGTCGGCGATGGCGTCCTGGGCGAAGACGAAGCTGCGATACATGTAGTTGCTGGTGTCGAAGAGGACGAAGACGCTGGCTTCAGGGGCGCGCGAGATGACGATATCGCCGTCCGAAGCAGTCTCGGTACCCTTCCCCGGCTCGCTGCTCTCCTCAAAGGTGGAGATTTTCTCGGGAATCTTGTCCTCGGTGATCTCGAAGTCCTGGGGGCGAAGGTCGGTGACGTAGTTGCCCTTGTTGTCAGTGACGGCGACGTTGAGCTGCACGAGAACAACGTTGACGTGAAGATGGAGCGGATCGTCCTGAGCGGCTGAGGGAGTTGCGGCGCCCTGGGGAAAGACGAAGCAAGCAAGAGCGGCGATGCCGAGGAGCGATGTCTTAGTCATAAGCAATCCAATGAGCTGTCTGCAGGAGCGGTTGATGCGCGTATGCGTTATTGCCTAGCGACCAGGCTTGTGCCCTCGAGCGGGATCTTGCCCTCTCGAAATTCGCTTCCGGTCTGATGCATGGCACGGAGAAGCGCGGGCCAGTCGTCGATGTTGCTGGCGAAGATGTTGACGACCATGCGCCGGGTGAGCGCGGGGACGAGGAGATTGAGCATAACGGGGGGGTAGCCCATCTCGTCGGCAAGACGCGCCCAGTAAAGGTTGTTGGATTCCCAGGACTCGGCGAGAAGCCGGCTGGCGCCGCCGCTGTAGGCGGGAATCGGCTTGGGGTTGGCGAGGGCACGGGAATTGGTGGAGAGAAGCTGCGGATGCGGGGTGCCGAAGTCCTGCGCGAGACGCGCGGTGGCGGTTTCGGCGGGAGCGGCGCGCAGGAGCTCATCGAGCTCGCGGCCGGAGGCGCCAATGGCAGCGGCCTGGTCGGGATATCTCTTTCGAAATTCAGCGGCGAGATAGAACTCCTCTGACGCAGCAGTGAGGGCGATGGCGTCGCCGACGGTGTCGGGAGTGCGCAGATCGGCCTCGACTCGCGCAAGGCGGTCGGGGGTCATGCAATCGGCGAGGATGGCGATGACTCTTGCGCGCAGCGCAGGGCTGGCGGCGGAGCCGGTGAGGAGTTCATCGCCGGTCCGCTGATAGAGCGCGACGGCATGAAGCTCCTGGGGGGTGACGCTCCACCAGCGCGGAAGGACGGCATCGACGATGAGGTCGGGCACGGCTTCTTTCCAGATGAGGGCCTGCACGTTGCGGGGAGCGATGAAGTCCTGCTCAGTGGCAGCGAGGGCATAGGGGAGTCCGATGAGCGAGCCCATGAGGTAGGCCCCGCCGCCGGCGGTTGCTCCTATGCCGATGAGGCCGGGATCGCCCCATAGTTGCTGGACGCCCTGGATGGAGATGGAGGAGAAGTCGTGGGACCGGACGAAGAGCGGGTTGTTGTGGAGGACTTCTGCTCCGGGGGGCTCGTAGTAAGCGTAGTTGAGTCCGACGAGAGTATCGCGCAGAAACGGGGCGAGCTGGCCGCGTGCGGCTTCAAGCTGGGCGGGCGTTCCGGACTTGATGGTGCGCGTAAGGTCAGTGCGGATCTGGAGCTCGGCGTGGCGGCTGGTGTAGACGATGGGGGACCACTGGACCTTTTCGCCGCCGGTGAAGATGGGGCGGGGCATCTCGAACTCGCGCAAGCTGCCGGCAAGAGGCAGCAGTTGATCGCCGAGGGCTGCGCCGTGGGCCATATCGCCGAGGCCGTCGTAGAGACCGAAGAGGGTATCGAGCGAGACGAGGCGCTGGTCATCGAGAACAGCATGCATGCGGCGCACGAGCTCGGCGTGAACGCGTTTGCCCTGATCGCTCCGTTGGGCGGGGCCGGCGAGCAGATCTACGAGCTGATCCTGTGTGATTGTGAGTTTGCCGGCGGAGTTTGCGCCAGGCAAGCCTGCGCCGGCGGCGACGGCAGCAAACAGCGATTGGAGCGAGGTGCGCGACGCCTGGAAGACCTGCACTGGGGAGGACACGCTGCCGAAGGGCGCGACTGTGCTTTGCCATGTTGCGTTGAGCTGGCCGGGGGGAATCTGATGCTGGCGGGCGAAGATCTGCCAGAGGCCGATGGTGGCCTGAAGAGCGCCAAGAGCGTTGGCGCGCAGGGACGGGTTGGAGATGCCGTCGATGCGATCGGCGGCGCTGACGAAATGCGTAACGGAGGCGTCATCGAGCTGCGGAAACTCGGCGAAGATCTCGAACCAGTGGCTGAACTGCGGGAGGCGCCTGGCGATGAGTTGTTCTGTGGCGGCGGAAAGGCGCTCAGGGGCTGGCCTGCCGGCGCTGATGGCCTCGAGCATGCAGAAGGCCTGGATGGGGTTGCCGTTCCCAGAGAGGTTTGCCTGCGCCACGAGCGTCTCGAGGAAATGCTCGGGGGTATCCAAGACGTGGCCGGCGTGAGACGACTCCTCGCCCTTGGGATGCGTGCCGAGGATGGCGGTCCAGACATCGGGGCCTTCATGAATGGGTAGCGCGCCGTCGGGACCCCACTTGAGCGAGGTGTAGAGGATGAGGAGCTCGGCGTTGCGCGGGAAGACGCCGTCGGATGCGTCGTTGCGGGGCGTGGTGGAGCGATAGGCGTCGTAGAGGTTCCTGAGCCGGCCGTCGGCGGTGAGATGCACCTGCTGGTCCTTGGCGAGGTGGGCCATGACATCGTAATAGGCGACAAGCCAGCCGCGATCTTTGCCGAGGAGGCGGATGATGAAGTCGCCGGGCGCATTGACCTGCTCGCCTACCAGCTCCTCCCATTCATTGACCGCATTGCCCGGAACGACGACTTTGCCTTCGTTGACCTCGATGCCGTTGCCGTAGAGGCTGAAATCGGCAGAGACGGGCACGAGCTTTCGAAGGCCGGGTGAGCTGCGCAGCGCGAGGCGGGTCTCCTCGTTGCAGCGGGAGAGCGCCCAGTAGAGGTGGTCGGCGTCCTGATCGTCGAGGAGCATCGCGAGCAGATCATTGCCCTGCTTTCTCTCTTTGGGGAAGACGCTGTCCCAGTCGTGCAGCGTGAAGAAGATGGGCACGGCGGTGCCGGCGTATGGGTAGTTGAAGGGAGCGTTCCTGGCGAGGGCCTGCTCGAATTGAGTGAGGGGAAAACCGGAGTCGATGGTGAGAAAGGCGCGCTCGGGATCGGCGGTGACGAGATTGACGCTGCGCTGGCCGCAAGCGCCACGCAGGCGATAACCGAGGACAGCGATGAGGCGCGCCGAGCTGGCGCAATCGGCAACGCGAATTTCGCCGTCTGGGCCTGCGATATCAGCCAGTTCCCTTGCCTGATGAAGATAACGGTTGAGCAAAATTAGGAACTCGGTGTGACGGTGGCTTTGATAGCCGAGGAGCGCGACGTTCCGGGCTACCTCGGGCAGCACCTGATCGCGCGTGACCTGCTGGCTGACGCCGGCCATGCGCAGAAAGGACCGGAGCGGGCCGGGAATGACGATGGTTTCGGAGGCGTTCGTCGCGGATCTGACGGCGTAGAGCGGCGGGCAGCAGACGAAGCACAGAAGTCCGAGGATGGAAACGACCCAGGAACGAGGAAGGAATGTCATGAAAAACACCTTGAGGCCGGAGGCCGCCGTTGGGGGTGCGCGCGCGTGCTCACGAACGGATAAGGAGGGCTGCGATGCCAGCTCTGCCGGCGATCAACACTTGCAAGGATGCCGGTTGGTTGAAAAAGGGACACGTGCGGCGCGATGGCCAGGCGGATTTCTGAATCGCGCAGGGAATGATTGAGGTGCAAGGTCATGCCCTGCGGCCGGTCGTCAGGCTTGAGGCAACGAAAGGAGGTCACGCAACGGCGGGACCGTGAATCGTGGACAGCATATCGGATCATGAAGAGCAGATCGCAAAAAGGTAATTGGGGCCCGGCCGAGCCTTGACTGGACGCCGCACTGGCGGCGAGCGGAAGAAACGGCGTGCTCGCGCAAGAAAGCATACTGCAAAACGAAAAATTCTGCTGAGGAAGGTGCGGCCGGCTTGCGCGGTGTGTGTGCGGCCGAGCGCCAGAGGTGGGCGAAAGCTCCGGTATAGTAAGGGATTAGCATGACACCCGGAGAACAGACCGATAAATATCTAGCCCACTTCTCCGGACCGGACAGACCAGGGGTGACGGCGGCAATCACGGCGGCGCTTGCCGTGGGACAATGCCGCATTCTGGATATCGGGCAGGCGGTGGTGCACGAGCACCTGGCGCTGGGAATTCTGCTTGAGGCAGCAGATGCGGCCGAGACGGCGGCGTTGCGGAGCTCTCTCGACGAGCGTGCACGGGAACTGGGATTGACGATGCGCCTGACGCCGGGGACGGCTGAGGCGCTGACCCATTGGCGCCGCGGCCTCGAAGATCAGCACCTGGAAAACGAGCACCTGGAAGATCATCGCCTCAAAGACCAGCACTTGATTGTGACCGTGCTTGGGCGCCGGCTAGACGCGATACACCTGGCGCGCATCAGCGCGGCGCTGACGGCACGGGGCATGAATATCGACCGGATCGAGCGGCTCTCAGGAGGCTTGTTGCCCGACACAGCGCCGGAGAATGCCTGCATCGAGCTGGGCGTGAGCGGCGACCCGGCAGAGGAAGCGGGCCTGCGCGTGGAATTCCTCAAGATCGCGCAGGAGCTTGCCATTGACATTGCCGTGCAGCGGGAGAGCCCGTTCCGGCGCAACCGGCGGCTCTTTGCCTTCGACATGGATTCGACGCTGATCCAGGGCGAGGTGATCGACGAGTTGGCGAAGCTCAAGGGCGTTGGCGAGCGCGTGGCAAAGATTACGGAATCGGCGATGCGGGGCGAGATCGATTTCGACGAGAGCTTTGCGCGGCGGGTGGCGCTGCTGAAAGGATTGCCGGCGGAGAAGGTCTATGCGCTGCTGGGAACGATTCCGCTGACCGATGGCGCGGCGCGGCTGATTGGCACGCTGAAAGCGCTGGGCTACAAGACGGCGATTCTTTCGGGCGGTTTCATGTTTTTTGCGCGGTCGCTGAAGGAGCGGCTGGGGATTGACTTCATCCACTCCAATGAGCTGGAGATTGTGGATGGCGCGGTAACGGGACGCGTGATTCCGCCGATTATCAACGGGGCGCGCAAGGCGGCGCTGCTCAAAGAGATTGCGGAGCGCGAAGGGATTGCGCTGGAGCAGGTAGTGGCGGTGGGCGATGGAGCGAACGATATTCCGATGCTGAACGCGGCGGGAATGGGGATTGCGTACCGCGCGAAGCCGCTGGTGCGCGAGAAGGCGGATCAGTCGATCTCATGCCTGGGGCTGGATGGACTGCTGTACCTTATCGGCGTGCGGGACCGGGATGTGCAGGGGCACGAAGGGGCGGCACATTCGCCGATGGGTTGAAGGTTCTGCTCGACAGCCTTCAGTTGCCGCCAATGTTTGCACCGGATTCGGTGACGCCGAGAACGACGTTTGTGCCTGCGTCCAGATGGATGTCGCGCCTGGCCCCAAGCAGAATGCCAGAAGATTGGGCGTTGCGCGGATCGTGCGGCGCGGTTTCGTGAACCGCGAGGAGCACGCCAGGGATCGAAGTGGTGCGAATCGCGATGCTGCCGGTTTGGGCGACGAGGGTGCCTGGAGGCTCGGCGGCGGGGGCCGTACCTGCGCCGTTTCCGATGCGCGTGTTCGCCATTGGAGGAGGCGAGGAGCCGTACATGTCGCCCGAGGCGTGCCCGGGAAATGCCCCCGGCGAGGGCGCCCCTGCGTCAGCCGCGCCCTTTGACGCATCGTCGACCGAAGGAGACAGCGCTTTAATCTCGGAGTACATCGGCAACGTCTGACCGCTTTTCAATTCGATTTGATCGAATCGCAGCGCAACCTGCGCATTCTCATCCGCAGCACTGCTCGGTTTTGCAGCGATCACATGGCCGATCAGCTTCGAACCCCTGGGAATATCAGTACCGTCGGCGGCGCGCACGGTCGACTTCGTTTTGAGCAGGACCCGGTCGCCGGCCTTTGCGGTCTTCGAGTCGAGGCTGTTCATCAGTTCACCGTCAACCAGGCTTAAGACGGAGTCCGCCACGGGACGCGAAGGCGGTTGCTGCGCCAGCAGGGGGAAGCCGGCGGCCGAGAGAATTACGATCACCAGCGTGCCTAAAGACTTCATTGCGATGGCCTCTAAAAGTCCTACATTCCGGATCGATGCAAGGATCTGTTGTCTTCTGTCCGCAGGGAATCGCTGCGGCGGGTGAACTCCTTGCCGAAGGACAAGAAGAGGGGATTGGGCCAAGACTCACACTTTGTTGGACGAATAGAGCCTGGGAAGATGGGAGTGCAGCACGCCCTAAGGTCGGAAGCAACGGCTCCAACGGGTTACTGCCGAGTTGGGGGACCATCCGACCACAACGCAGATTTTGTTGGAGGTCTTTCCGGTAATTGTTCCCCGTCTAGCCCGCACTTGGTGGCGATACGCTACCTTGGGGGTCTCTGCGGGCCTGTCCCGCTCGGCGTAGATAAGCTACTGCTCGACCATATCTGGCCTGAGCCCTTGCCTAACCGGTCGTTGGCTGGGTTGAAGTAGTAATCATTTACCGAGTACAACATCATCGGCTGCGCCAACATTCCGGCCAATACTGAGGACCAATTCGCGTTACTCACCCCCACGTTGCTCATATAAACAGGGGTGGGAGAGTTTGGGTTATTGCTGCCCAGGTTGAAATTGACGGCGTTGTAGATACTTGCGAAACGGGAGTTCGTGATGGAGATGGACGCAGCGTAGACATGAGTAATTGCATATTTGGCCGCCTGTTTCCCCGCAAACCAACTTATGCCGTCGATGCTCGTGCCAGGAATCATCCCAGTACCGCCGCCGATGCTGAAGAAATAGAACGCGGCTGACCCCTCTGAGCGTCCACCGTGCAGCATCAAGGTTTGATCGGGCGGTGTTGTCACATGCACGTCGATGCCTGTGTTCTCGTCCCAGTCGCAGCCATAGCAACTAAATCCACCACCCCTGATAAGAATGCCGTCGCCGCCGCTGGTGTCAAAGGTGCAGCCGAAGCATTTATTGTCGAGCACGTTGGATTGGACGCCGTCGCCGACCACCAAATCAGCAACTGCTGCTTTCCGCATTGAAACGTCGTACATATTAATGTGGGATATATCCCAGTGCTGTGTCGGACTAATTGCAATGCCATATTGTCCACCGCTGACAGCCACATTGCGCATATTGCCATCTTCGGCAGAGCCCGTCGAGATGTATTCAACGCAGTAAGTGACATTGCTGTTGCAGCGAACGGCCAGATCCTGAATTGTGCTTAGTGCTCCGTTATAGACGCGGACACACGCTTCGGTAACCGTGGAAGGGGAACAGACAATTTGCGTGGCCTTTCCCGCGCCGATCAAGGATGCGTTAGCAGCATGAGTTGTGGATGATCCCGCAATGTCGAAAGTCCCACTGTTAACGACATACGTCTTTGCCTCAAGAGTCATGGAGCAACCATTTGCCGGACAGGCCGCCCGCATCGCATGCATCGCCTTAGTGCCGTCCGTAGCTTTCTGCGCATTCTCCGAATTCTGCGCGTTCTGCGCGTAGAGGCCTGACGCAAACAGGAACAGAACAGCCGCTCGTAGCTTCATTGTGCTCCTAGCTGTAGCAACCCGCCGGTAGTTGTGGCGAATCAATGCACTCTGGGCAAGCACGAACCGGCAATAGGCGAGAGACGTTTCGAAAAGACACCGACCCCCTACATTTCTCGCTACAGCGATCCACTATAGCGGAAGATGATGAAATGAGTTGTTGATTTTATGGTGGGCGGTCAGGGACTCGAACCCCGGACATCCTGCTTGTAAGGCAGGCGCTCTAACCAACTGAGCTAACCGCCCACGTGGGTGGGAATGTTGCGGCCTTTTGAAATGATACCAGCGGGAGTGCATCGGGGATGGCGCGTGCGTGGCGCCGTGCGCGGGGGCTGCATAGGCTGATGATTGATACACTTGGCCGGTGAGCCGTCTTATAGTGAATGCCGACGACTTCGGGCTGACGCCGGGGGTGAATCGCGCCATTGTTGAGCTGCACCAGGCGGGCGTGCTGACGAGCACGACGCTGATGGCGCGGGCCGGCGCGACGGAAGAGGCGATCGGGCTGGCAAAAGCGAATCCGGCGCTGGGCGTGGGGTGCCACGTGGTGCTGGTGGACGGCGAGCCGGTGCTGCCGGCGGCACAGGTGCCGACGCTGATCGATGGGGCGACAGGCAAGCTGTATGCGACGCTGGGGAAGTTTCTGTCGCGGCTGCTGACGGGGCGCATGCGCGCGGCGGAGATTGAAGCTGAGGTGGTGGCGCAGATCGACAGGCTGCAGAGGAGCGGGCTGCGGCTGACGCATGTGGACACGCACAAACATACGCACATGTTTCCGATGGTGCTGGAGCCGGTGCTGCGCGCGGCGAAGGCGGTGGGGATTGGCGCGGTGCGGAATCCGTTTGAGCCGGAATGGGC
Organism: Occallatibacter sp.; assembly: GCA_049673945.1. Taxonomy (GTDB): domain Bacteria; phylum Acidobacteriota; class Terriglobia; order Terriglobales; family Acidobacteriaceae; genus Telmatobacter. The sequence continues at coordinate 4,189 of JBATYG010000801.1, read as the reverse complement.
GGTGCATGCTACTCCGCGCGCGCAGGCGATGCGCGTGGCGGAGGTGTTTGCGCTGCGAAGCATGGGGCCGTATTTTCGGCGGCTGATTGCGAAGCACGGCTTTGCGACGACAAATGGAACGATCGCGGTGGTAGGAACGGGAACCCTGGATGCGGACGCGGTTCGCTCGCTGCTGCGCAACCTGCCGGAGGGCACCTGGGAGCTGGTGACGCATCCGGGATACAACGATGCGGATCTCGACAAGGTGCGGACGCGGCTGCGCGCCTCGCGCGATGTAGAGCGGAATGCGCTGGGCGCGATCGGGGAGTTTCCCGGTGTGGAGTTGATATCGTTTGCAGGCGTTGGTGGTTCGTGCTTTCCCCGGTCTCAGAAGCGAGACCCGGGGCACCCAGATTCCTAGGGATTGAAGCGGAGGGAAATACGAGTCTGCATCTTCCCTGCCCCCGGGGACGTCCAAGAGAAGAGCAATAGGAACGGAGACAGCGGACGCATGCGGATAGGAATCACCTGCTACCCGACGTATGGCGGGTCGGGCGTTGTGGCGACGGAGCTGGGGATTGAGCTTGCGGCGACAGGCCACGAGGTTCATTTCATCTCGTATTCGCAGCCGTTCCGGCTGAACGGGCGCAACGATGGAATCTTTTATCACGAGGTTCCTGTTTCGAGTTATCCGCTGTTTGAGTTTCCGCCCTATGACCTGGCGCTTGCGTCGCGGATGGCCGAGGTTGCGGAGTTCTACGATCTCGACCTGCTGCATGTGCATTATGCGATTCCCCACTCAGTGAGCGCGCTGCTGGCGCGGCAGATGCTGGCGGTGCGGGGGCGGCGGCTGCCGTTTGTGACGACACTGCACGGAACCGATATCACGCTGGTGGGTCTGGATCGCAGCTATCTGCCGATCACGCGCTTCTCGATCCAGGAGAGCGACGGAGTGACGAGCATTTCGAATTACCTGAAAGACATGACGGTGAGCGAGTTTGGCGTGACGCGGCCGATCGAGGTGATTCCCAACTTTGTGAACTGCGACGTGTACACGCCGTACGCCGATGAAGCGGTGCGGGCAGAGGCGCGGAAGCGGCTGGCGAAGCCGGGCGAGGCGATCCTGATTCACCTCTCGAACTTCAGGCCGGTGAAGCGCGTCATGGATGTGGTGCGGGTGTTTGCGCGGGTGGCGCAGGAGCTGCCGGCGAAGCTGGTGCTGGTGGGCGACGGACCGGACCGCTCGGGCGCGGAGTGGCTGGCGCACGATCTGGGGATCCAAGACAAGATTCTCTTCATGGGCAAGCAGGAACGGGTGAACGAACTGCTGCCGCTGGCCGATGTGATGGTGCTGCCGAGCCAGCTCGAGTCGTTTGGCCTGGCGGCGCTGGAGGCGATGGCGTGCCGGGTGCCGGCGATTGCGACGCGCGTGGGCGGGGTTCCCGAGCTGATTGACAACGGCGTTTCAGGGCTGCTGTATGAAGTGGGCGATGTTGAAGGAATGGCGGCGGGCGCGATTGCGCTGCTGACGGATCGCAACCGCCTGGAAGTGATGCGCGACGCCGCACGCAAGACGGCACGGACACGCTTCTGCGCGACGCTGGTGCTGCCGCAGTATGTGAAGTACTACGAGCAGGTTCTGGGGACCAGTTCATAGTTCGTAGGTCCCAAATGCGTGGTGATTGGGGATTCGTGCATCCCGCCCATCCGCCGCTCCACTCCTGCGACGAAGACCTGTCGCTGGGGACGACCCCGCGCACGGATGGGGCACTATTCCGTGGGAATGACGCGGACCCTATTTCGGCAAGAGCAGGTCGTGGAGCCAGGGCACGGGCAGCGCACCCTGATCGAGAGCGCGGTTGTGGAACTCGGCGAGCGTGAAGCTGCTGCCCTTGGCTTTCTGGTAGGCCTGGCGCAGGCGCCACCACTCGCTGGTGCCGACGAAGTAAGTAGGCAACTGAGTTGAGCTGAGCTTGGCGCGCTGCAGCTTGCCGATGGCTTCGGCGCGTGTCTGGAAGGTGTCATCCATCATGAGGGACATGGCCTGTTCGTCGGTCATGCCCATGGTCTGCATGCGGATATCGAGGATAGAGTTGGCGATGGAACGCAGCCAGACCTTGAGGTAGCTGATGCGGTAGCGGGGATCGTTATTGGCGAATCCCTGATGCATCATGACCTGCGCGCCGTATTCGGCCCAACCTTCGACGTAGGCTCCGTTGCCGTAGAGGCTGCGCACGAGGCGGCGGGTGACGGGCTCGATGGCGTTGGCGTGCTCGGCCTGCACGTAATGGCCAGGGAGCGCCTCGTGAATGCAGAGCCACTTAAGCACCCAGTTGTTGTACTCGCGCAGTTTTGACTCTGCCATGGCGTCGGGGGTTTTGGGATCGATGGGCGTGACCCAGAATTGCGCTTCGGCGGTGGGGTCGAGCGGCGGGGCGGAGTGGAAGCCGGCTACGGAATAGATGCCGCGCATGAAGGGCGGCGTGGCGATGACCTTGAGATTGTCATGCGGGCCGAGCGTGACGATTTTGTGATCGATGATGAACTGGCGGATGCCGATGAGGTTTTGCTGCGCGGTCTCGATGAGCTGGTCGCGTTTGGGATGGTCGTCGGAGATTCTTTCGATGACTTCACTGATGATTTTGTTTTCGCGCTGTTGCGGAGTGAGATCAGCGTGGTCGCCGTGATCGGGAAAGTACTGCTTGTGGAGGGGAATGGCGAGCTGAAGCATCTGCGCGCGGGTGGATTTCAGCGCGGCTTCTGCCTCGGCTAGAACCTGATCCGGCGTGATGGGCGTTTCCATCACGAGCTGGAATTTCTGAGCATAGAGCTCTTTGCCGAGGCGCCAGGTGCGATTGGTCTTGCGGCCGGCAAGATCGCTTGTTAGCCATTTGGAAAAGCCCTGGAGGGCGGCGACGGCGGGCGGCGCGACCTGATCGAAGCGGGCCTTGAGCCGGGGATCTGTCTTGACCGCGTTGGCGATCGTGTTCTGGATAAGATCGACGTTGCCTTCGTTTTCGCCGGCGGCAACCTTGATGAAGATGGGATCGGCATCGAGGAGATCGGCGCGCGCCTGACCGAGAAAGACGGGGATGGCGGCGATGCGGGAGAGGATGTCGTTGAGGCGGACGCTTTGCGGCGCGAAGTTATCAGTGAGGGGCTGAAAGAGCGCGTTACCGATGAGCTCGACGTAAAGGGTGGGATTGTGGCGGTAGCTTTGAATGCGATCGAATTCAAGAAGATTGAGCGCGATCTGGTCGTCGATGAGCTGCCAGTCGGCGGCGTCTTCGGGGTTGAGGGAGGCTTTGGGAGTCTCGGTGCGGAAACGCTGGCGCCATGCGGCGTAGACGCGGCGTTGCTCGGCCACGCCGGCGGGGCTCATGTCATCGAGGAGCGCATCGAGGGCGATGGTCTTGCCGGTCTTTGGGTCGAGGTGCTCGTGATAGCCGACCTGTGAGGCGGTTGCCGGGGAGAGCGCGAGCGTCTGATGGATGAAGTCCTCGCAGAGTCTGGAGAATTTCGCGCTGGAGGCGGTTGGAGAACCGGCGGTTTGCGCGACGGCGGCAGAGGAGAAGACGCTGAGAAGCAGAGCGGCGAGCAATCGCATGGTGGATCGATTTTAGACCGCGGGAGCGGCATGCGCACTGGCTAAGCGGTGACGGAATCGCGCTCGAAGCGCGGATCGAGGCCGAGGCGCTGCCAGAAGGTACGCACGAGATCGACGGTGGCGGGGCTGGCGAGCGGCGGGGTACGAATGAGGATTGCGCGGGAAGCACTTTCTGGGCCGCGTTCGGCGAGGTCGCTGGCTTCGGCGGCGATGGCGACGCACTTGTCAGGCCGGTAGGTGCAGGCGGCGAGATCAGCGATAGAGAGGCGCGTGGTGGGCGTGGCGAGAACGGTGCGCGGCGGAGCCATGCGGTCGAGCAGGCAGAATATCTCGAGCTTGGATTCGAGCTCATCGGGGACGCAGTCGATGGCGAGGTCAGCGTTGCGCACCGCGTCTTCAATGGTGCCGACGAAGGAGACGCCGGGGCCGACTGGAGTGCTGGGCTCAAGCGCGGCGGGGCCGAGGCTCTGGCGGATGGCTTCGCGCGCATGGCGCAGATTGGCGGGCATCACATCTTCAAGGAGGACGCGAAAGCCCGCGCGCGCGGCGGCAAGCGCGAGCCACCGGCCGAGCGGGCCGGCCCCGATGATGGCGACCGTGATC
>JBATYG010000800.1:0-1832 GCA_049673945.1 Occallatibacter sp. | reverse complement strand
GCAGGGAACTCTGCCACGTTGGCCGATATCAGGTGGTTGGGAACGATGTCAGAAAGAAGATCGAACCAGAAGAGCGAAATCTGCGTCAGGATCTTGCCTTTGCCGGGAATTCCCGTTGCCAGCACGTGATCAAACGCGGAGATGCGGTCAGTGGCAACAAGCAACAGTGCACCATCGACCACGTAGAGATCGCGGACTTTGCCCCTGCCAAGAAGCGGAATGTCACCCAGATTTGTTGAGAGGAGAGCCGTCATCGAAGGGCCTTGTCTATCGCGGCATTGAAGTTCCGATTCTCTAGCGGAAGGCTTCATTTGTCAATGCGTGCGAATCGGAGGGAGCTGCCTCGCAGTCACGCAGCGATGCGATCAGGGAAATCCTGCTTGTTCACCTGCTTGTTCACCAAGCTTGTTCAGAGGTACGTTCCTCTTCGGACACAGAAATCAGATCAACCAGAATCAGCCAGACCGTTGCCGCGCACAGTTACGCTGTTGCCCGCTGCTGCTCGTGACCGCCGAGCTTCACGCTTACCACCTTCGATACACCCGGCTCCTGCATCGTGACGCCGTAGATCATGTCGGCCACCTGCATCATGCGCTTGGAGTGGGTAACGAGAAGGAACTGCGTTTCCTTGCTGAGCGAATAGAGCAGATCGGCAAGACGTCCAACGTTGGTTTCGTCGAGGGCGGCGTCCACTTCGTCCAGCACGCAGAAGGGGCTCGGCTGGAACTGGAAGATGCCGACAAGCAAGGCGAGGGCGGTAAGCGCCTTCTCGCCACCGGAGAGCAGCAGAACATTCTGCAGCTTCTTGCCTGGGGGCGACGCCACGATGTCAAGGCCGCTCTCGGCCTGATTTTCCGCGTCGGTGAGCCGCAGGAAGGCCTGGCCACCGTTGAAGAGCCGCGTAAACACCTTGCCGAAGTTTTCGTTTATCTGCGCAAATGCCTCATCGAACTTCGTGCGGGAAATCTGATCGATCTCGCGAATCGTTTCCTGGGTGTTCTCGATGGATTCAATCAGATCCTTGCGCTGCGTTTCAAGGAAGGCGTGGCGCTCGGCCGTCTCCTTATATTCGTCGAGAGCCATCATGTTTACGGGGCCCATCTGATCGAGACGCTGGCGCAGACCGCGCGAAGTTTCCTCTTCCGTGGCAAGCTCTTCGCCGGAAAGCCGAGCAATCTCGGCGTCGGCCCGCAGCACCGCAGCCTCCGTGTTTACCTCAGTGAGGCAATTCGCCTCCAGGTGCTCAAGATCAGACTGCAGCTTGGCGACCTCGCTCGAACGCAGGCCCCGCTGATCGCGCAACTGGTCGAGCGCGAGTCGCGCTGTCTTCAACTGGCTTTCAATCGTCGTGAGCTGCTGCCGCACCGCCTGTGCATCAGCCGCGACGCTCTGCGCCTGGGCCAGCGCCTCTTCGCGCGCGGTCTTGAGGCTCTCCTGGCGTTGCGCGAGATCGGCGCTCTCCCGCGTGCGCTGCTCGCGCTCCGCTTCGGCAGCGGCGCGCTGCTGCTCAATGTTCAACACGCGGTGCTCGAGGTCTGCATGCAGCCGGTCGATGCGCTGGAATGCCGCGTCGGCGCCGCGCCGGCGCTCCTCGAGCTTTGCCAGCTCAGCGGTGGCCTGGGCGGCCTCCTGCTGCAGCACCTCGCGCGTCTGACGGAGAGTTACGAGGCGCGCCAGCCGCTCGTCCAGGCCGGCCTCGGCCGTCTTATGCTCGCCTTCGAGCCGGATGGCCTCTTCGCGCTTCTGCTCGATTGCCGTGAGCTTGGCTTCGCGCGCATCCTTGTTGCGGGCTGCCTGCAGCGTCCACTCCTGCAGCCGGCGCTCGACACGCT
>JBATYG010000799.1:0-2572 GCA_049673945.1 Occallatibacter sp. | reverse complement strand
CCGTGGCAAAAGAACCCTGACATATACTCCAGCACCGCCGCGAATGCCGTCTTCTCCATCATGGAGCGGAAATTCGCCCCGCCGGAAGATCGCCTCCGCTCGCTGGTCCAGCGCGAGCGTCAGATTCCCGGCCTGCTCGATCAGGCGCGGCTGAACCTCGCAAATCCTCCTCACGTCTACACCGAGATTGCGATCGAGCAACTGCCGGGCATCATCAGCTTTTTTCAGCATGATGTGCCGCTCGCCTTCGCCAGTGCCAAAGATGCGGCGCTCAACGAGGAGTTCGAGCACACCAATAGCCAGACCATCGCCGCGCTTTCAAGTTATCTCGACTGGCTCAAGTCCGATCTGCTCGCGGAGTCAAACGGCGACTTCCGCATTGGCGCCGACACCTTCTCGAAAAAACTGCTCTACGACGAGATGGTGGATCTGCCGCTCGACAAGCTGCTCGCGATCGGCTGGGCCGACCTGCGTAAGAACCAGGAACACTTCAGGCAGGTTGCCAACGAGCTCGAGCCCGGCAAGGATCCCCACGCCGTGCTCGAAGAGCTTGGCAGCATGCATCCGGCTCCAGACAAGCTCATTCCAACCTTTGCAGCCACCTTCGACAGTCTGGTGAGCTTTATTCGCACCCATCACATTGTCACGATTCCGTCGGATGTGCGCCCTATCGTGGAGGAGACGCCGCCCTTCATGCGCGCCACGACGACGGCTTCGATGGATACACCCGGTCCTTTTGAGAAGCACGCCACCGAGGCGTTTTTTAATGTCACGCTGCCGCCTGCTTCCATGACGCCCGAGCAGGTCGAGGGCTTCATGCATTCCTTCAACAGCGGCACCATCATCTCGACTTCGGTGCACGAGGCCTACCCCGGCCATTATGTGCAGTTCCTGTGGATACCCGACGCGCCCAGCCGCGTGCGCAAGTTGCTTGGCGCCACCACCAACGTGGAGGGCTGGGCTCACTATTGCGAGCAGATGATGCTCGACGAAGGCTATGGGCAGCCCGGCGCGGGAGCGAAAAACGCCCGCGAGGCGAAGCTGATCCGCCTCGGCCAATTGCAGGATGCGCTGCTGCGCAACGCGCGCTTCATCGTTGGCATCGAAATGCATACGGGCAAGATGAGCTTCGATCAGGCGGTGGACTTCTTTCAGAAAGAGGGCTATCAGTCAAAGGAGTCCGCCCTCGTTGAAACCAAGCGAGGCACATCCGATCCCACGTATCTCTACTACACACTCGGCAAGCTGGAGATTATGAAGCTTCGTGAAGACCTGAAAAAAAAGCAGGGCGCCGGCTTTTCGCTGGAAGAGTTCCACGACCGCTTTCTGCGCCAGGGATTTCCGCCGATCAAGATTGTGCGGAAAGCCTTGCTTGGCGATGATTCGCCGGCTTTGTAGCTTTCCCATTGTTTTTTTGTTGCATTGATTGCGTTGAGGCAGCGCAAGTTCAAGCCAGTCCGCGCACCTGCTGTTAAGGGCCCCATAGCCGCATGAATCCATTCGCAACCGGGAGATGAAATGAACCAGCGCGTACGTAAAGCTGTCTTCCCAGCAGGCGGTCTCGGCACACGATTCCTGCCGGCAACCAAGGTCGTCCCCAAGGAGATGCTGGCGCTGGTCGACAAGCCCATCATCCAGTACGGCGTCGAAGAAGCCATCGCGTCCGGCATTGAGCAGATCATCATCGTCACTGGCCGGGGCAAGGGCGCCATGGAAGACCACTTCGACTTCAGCTTCGAGCTCGACGCAACGCTCGAACGCCGCGGCAAGAAGGAGTTGCTCGCGGTCTCGCGCAGTGTCGCCACGCTGGCCCGCGTGAGCTACGTGCGCCAGAAGGAGCCGCTCGGCCTCGGACATGCCGTGCTCTGCGCCAAAGAGCTGGTTGGCAACGAACCCTTCGCCGTCATCCTGCCCGACGATGTGATCGACGCGGACCCACCCTGCCTTAAGCAGATGATCGATGTCTTCAATGAGAAGGGCGGCTCCGTTCTCGCCACGCAGACGGTCGAAGGCGCGGCCATCTCTGCCTACGGCGTTCTTGCAGGCTCGCCTGACGCAGCCAACCCGCGCATCTATAACTGCACCGGCATGGTTGAGAAGCCAAAGCTCGAAGACGCGCCGTCAAAGCAGGCCATTATCGGCCGCTATGTGCTGACGCCGCGTGTCTTTGAATTGCTTGAACAGACGAAGCCCGGCGCCGGCGGAGAGATTCAGCTCACTGACGGCATCAAGGCGCTGCTCAAGGAAGAGAAAGTGTTCGGCTACACTTTTGAGGGCAAGCGCTTCGATGCGGGTGACAAGTTCGGCATGCTGCAGGCTACTGTTGAATATGCGCTCAAGCGTCCGGACCTCGGCCCGCAGTTTTGTGCCTATCTCCGTGGTCTTTCGCTGTAAAACAGGGAGCAGATGTCAGAGATCAGACGTGAGCGATCAGGGATCGGATCATCGATGTGCCTGTGAAGGCAGCAGAGGCGCATTGCGTCATCAGCGGATTTGCCGTTGAACGTTGCCGCATTCTCCAACGTGCTTCTCACTTCCACTTGATGTTGCAGCCGATTGAAGGCCTCTGCTC
>JBATYG010000798.1:0-2374 GCA_049673945.1 Occallatibacter sp. | reverse complement strand
TCAAGCCCTATTACACTCTCAATGTTCCGGCTCCGGTAGCCGACGGAGCAGCGGCGATTGGCGTCCGGTGGGCGGTGGTTCTCATTGACCTCGGCGCAATCGCCGGCCTCGCTTCAGTCATGCTTGTGATGCTGCTGGGACAATCGCGCGTGCTCTATACGATGTCGCGCGATGGACTGCTCTGGAAATGGATGGGCCAGCTTCACCCTCGATTCTGTACGCCTTACAAGACTTCGATCGCAGTCGGATGTCTTGCGGCTTTTCTGGCGGCATTCTTCCCGATCACGCTGCTTGGGGAACTTGTAAGCCTGGGGACGCTTCTCGCGTTTACGATCGTCAGTCTCGGCGTCTGGATTCTGCGCGTGAGAAGGCCTGATCTGCACCGGCCTTTCCGCACTCCGTGGGTTCCTGTAGTTCCGATATGCGGAATGATCGTCTCAATAGCGCTGATGCTGTCTCTCGATGCGCCCGCCTGGATAGGCTTTGGGAGCTGGCTAATCTTTGGTCTCATTATCTACTTCACCTATAGCCGAAAGCACAGCAAGGTGCAGGCGGTGGTGCAGAATGTTGAAGCGGATTGAGGTATCGTGCAGCCGCAAGAACGGCCTCCCGCGGGAGGCCGTTTCTGTCAATACAGAACTGCGCGGGGGCTACGCGGAGGCGGGAGCACAGAGCTGATCGAAGACGCGCACGAGTTCGCCACCGATCTGCTGGGCCGTGGCCTGCTCAATTACGAAGCGCTGCATGAGATAGGCGAGCTTGCCGTCGCGCAGGATGGCGATGGCCGGAGACGTGGGCGGCTGGCCCTCGAAGAAGCTGCGGGCGCGCTCAGTGGCTTCGCGGTCCTGCCCGGCAAAGACGGTGATGATCTGGTCGGGCTTGTGGGCGGCGCTCGAGAGCGCCATGCGCACGCCGGGACGCATTTTGCCGGCAGCACAGCCGCAGATGGAGTTGACCACAACCATGGTGGTGCCTGGCTGCGTCAATGCGGCGTCAACTTCTTCAGCGGTGCGGGTTTCCTTGATTCCGGCGCGAACCAGTTCCTCGCGCATGGGAATGACCATAATCTCTGGGTACACGTAAACCTCCGGCGTGAAAATTGCCTGCTCCTATTCTATCCGCAATTGCAGGCGGTGTAGCCTTGAGGGAATGCTGCTTGAAGAATACAAGTCACTTGCCCCTTTTACAACGTTAGGCATCGGGGGACCTGCACGCTGGTTTGTGACCGCGACCAGCGAAGCGGAGATTGCAGAGGCAGCCGAATGGGCGCGTAAGAATGGAGCGCCGCTCTTTGTGCTGGGCGGCGGCAGCAACCTGCTGGTCGCGGATAAAGGCTTTCGAGGGCTGGTTCTCCGCGTGCGCATTTGTGGAGTGGATCCTCGGCCGGAGGGCGGTACGGTGCTTTACAGGGTGGGTGCCGGTGAGGAGTGGGACCACCTGGTGCAGAAAACCGTGGAGGAGAATTGCGCGGGGATCGAATGCCTGGCCGGCATTCCAGGTAGCGTAGGCGGCACGCCGGTGCAGAACGTTGGCGCCTACGGGCAGGAAGTGGAGACGACGATCGAGCGGGTGCGAGCTCTCGATCTTGAAACGCTCAACTTTGTTGAACTCGCCGGCGCGGAATGTGGATTTGCCTATCGCAGCAGCCGCTTCAATGCGGCGGATCGAGGCCGCTTTATTGTGACGCAGGTCTGCTACCGCCTGATCAAGGGCGGCGCGCCGCTGCTTCGCTACGCGGATATCCGGAAGGTGTTCCCGGCTCATGAGAAGCCAACCCTGCTTGAAGTGGCGGGGGCGGTCAGGCAGATTCGTCGCGCCAAGGGCATGCTGTTGGTTGAGGGAGAGTCGGACTGCCGCAGCGCGGGCAGTTTCTTCAAGAATCCGGTGGTAAGCGAAGAGTGCGTGAAGCGGGTAATAGACGCAGCGGGGAAGGAGCCGCCACAATTTCCTGTCGCGGCGGCGGGTCTTGTGAAGTTGCCGGCAGGGTGGCTGATCGAGCAGGCGGGCTTCGCGCGCGGCTTTGCGCGCGGACCAGCCGGTATATCATCGCGGCACACGCTGGCGCTCATCAACCGCGGTGGCGCATCAGCGGCCGATATTCTGGCGCTGGCCTGCGAGATTCAAATCGCGGTGAATGAGCGGTTCGGGATTCATCTGGAGATTGAACCGGTATTGCTAGGGTGTATCGACCTATAGGGACGAGCGGCGTTGCGCGGGGATATTCGTCCAGACGAAGCGGAGGCCGCAGGCTGTGGCGGGCCCACAGTCAAGGCCGACAATGAAGTATGGGCGGATATACGCCGCAACCCTTCGGGCCGGGGCCATTTTTCCCCATTTCTTTGTCGCTCGTCGCTAAGATACGCCCGGTATCCGT
>JBATYG010000797.1:0-2876 GCA_049673945.1 Occallatibacter sp. | reverse complement strand
GTCCTTGACGGTGATGAGGCCCTTGAGTTCGAAGTTGTCATTGACGACGAGCAGCTTCTCGATGCGGTGCTTGTGCAGGATCAGCTCCGCTTCCTCAAGGGTGGTGCCGACCGGGACGGTGATCAGATTTTCCTTGGTCATCACGTCGCCCACGGGAATATCAGTGCGCGTCTCAAAGCGAAGGTCACGGTTGGTCAGGATTCCGACGAGCCTGGTTCCCTGCGTAACCGGAACGCCGGATATCTTGTAGCGGCGCATCACTTCGAGTGCATCTGAAATCAACTGGCTCGGCCCGATCGTAACCGGATCCACGATCATGCCACTCTCTGACCGTTTCACTTTGTCGATCTCGCCCGCCTGTTGTTCGACAGTGAGGTTGCGGTGCACGATGCCGATGCCGCCGAGTTGCGCCATAGCAATCGCCATGTGCGACTCGGTCACCGTGTCCATGGCCGAGGATATCAAAGGGGTGTTCAGCGTGATATCGCGTGCCAGCTGTGCCTGTGTGCTCACCTCAGTGGGGACCACTTCGCTGTACGCAGGCACCAGGAGTACGTCGTCAAAGGTCAAAGCTTCCGGCAGATTTTTTGCAAGCATATGCGTTGATGCGCCTGGCGGTCCGAGGATTCGAGTCCCCGATACGGCAGGCGCTTCACTCTATTGTAGCGGAGGGAGCCGTAGTGTCACCGGCCCGCAGCTACACGCCCACCGGGAAGGGCTTAGGGCTCGACTCCTCGCCATTTACGCCGCCCGAGCGCCAGCGCTCAAAGCGGCCCTGCAGCAGGCTCATGAGCCCGGTATACCAGTAGCCCACCACGAACAAGATGAGGAACGGCGCGGTGAAGTAGTTGTGGTTTGAAAATGTGTAGAGAATGGCGGCAAAAAAATAGGCGCCGAAGAGCAACTCGATCCACGGGGCGAGCACGAGGCGCTTGCGATACTTGGCGGCCTGCGACTTTTCACCCTTCTTGGCCACGCGATACTTTGGCGTGCGCACAAAGGCGCTCTTGATGCCGAAGAGCGCTTCCATCACCGCCTTGGTGTTGGTGACGGTGAGGCCGATGCCCAGGGCCATCAGGAAGGGCAGGTAGAGGATCGTCTTCATCCAACCCTTGGGGAAAAGCACGCGCTGGCTCGCGGTATAGAAAACGGCGATTGAAAACGATGACGCCATGAAGAGCGGCACGTCGATCAGCAGCATCTGGAACCAGCCCTGGTAGAAGCGCACGATCATCGCCGGAATCAGCAGGGCCGACATAATGACCATGAGCGGATAGCTGAGGTTGGCGGTGAGATGATAGACAGCCTCGATCTTGATGCGGCGCTCGACATTCGAGCGGAAGATCATGGGCAGCACCTTGATGCTCGTCTGGATCAGGCCCTTGGCCCAGCGCGCCTGCTGCGTCTTGAAAGCCGTCATCTCGATGGGCAGCTCAGAGGGGCACTCTACTTCGGGCAGGTACTTGAACTTCCAGCCGGCCATCTGCGAGCGGTAGCTCAGGTCGGTGTCTTCGGTGAGCGTATCGTGCTGCCAGCCACCGCCATCGGTGATGGCCTGACGGCGCCACATGCCGGCGGTGCCGTTGAAGTTGAAGAACTCGCCGGTGCGCACGCGGGCGCCATGCTCAAGCACAAAATGCCCGTCGAGCAGGATTGCCTCGATGCGCGTCAGCATGCTGTAGTCACGGTTCAAATGCGTCCAGCGCGTCTGCACCATGCCGATTTCGGGCTCGGCGAAGTGGTGAATCACCTTCATCAACCAGTCGGGCGGCGGCACAAAGTCGGCATCGAAGATGGCCACGAACTCGCCCTTGGCGACCTTCAGCCCCGCGTCGAGCGCACCTGCCTTGTAGCCATGGCGGTTGGTGCGGTGGACGTAGACGATGGGGTGGCCGAGCGCGGCGTAGCGCTCCACAATTGACGCCGCAACTTCTACGGTTTCGTCGGTCGAGTCGTCGAGCACCTGGATCTCGAGCTTGTCCTTCGGATACTCCATCGCGCAGACGGCCTCGATGAGGCGGTCGATCACGAACTGCTCATTGAAGATGGGCAGTTGCACGGTGACGTGGGGCAGTTCGTCGAAGTGGCTGGTGGGGTTAGGGTTATAGTTCTTGCGGTGCTTGTAGTAGACGTAGCAGAGGGTGTATCGGTGGATGCCGTAAAGCGACAGCACGATCATCACCGCAAAGTAGGGAAGCAGCAGCGCCAGATCAAACCAGTTCCAGTGGTAGAGGCCCCGGAAGGTCTGGTCGGCATACTGCATTTTGAGGTAGTGCTTGAGGCTGTTCTGCTGGGCGAACGCCAGATACGGAACCGCCTGCCGGGACAGCGAAACAAGCGGGCCGACGGTGAAATTCAGGCTGGCAGCGAGCGCGGCGAGCAGGGAAAGCCTCCACAAAACTGGATATTGCTATTGTACGGGAAAGCAGGATTCGGCGGGTCGCCTCAATCTTGGTGAAGCTTTGCAAGGATTGCTTGCCGTTCCGATTCGATGACACGAAGGGAGTTCGCCTCATCCAGGCCGGGATATTTCCTCACTGTCTGGTAGCTAACCTCGCGGAAATATCTCTCGTTTGCGTCATCGAAGACGTAAACGTCGATTTGATAATGATGACCCGAAAAGTGAGTTTCGCCTTCCTTGATGTTCCAGAGGAAATCAGCTGTCAAGATGACTGGAAGCGACGATAGTGCTCGCTCGTTCCAGATCCTTAATTCGCTCTGATTGGAAAGTCTCACGATGGGCAGCAAATTAACGAATTCGCCGTCTTGGACGGCGAGCAGCGAAAAGTCGGTAAGCGTTCCGCTGCCACAGCCGGAGAACATTGCACTGAATAATGTGAGGGGTTGGTTCCAGAGGTTGCCGATGGGCTTAGCTT
>JBATYG010000796.1:0-2886 GCA_049673945.1 Occallatibacter sp. | reverse complement strand
CACAGCTGGGGAGCGTCCCAAACTGCTGCCTTTGCCCGCGATCTGGGGCAGCGCGGCATTCCAGTGCTGCTTACGGTCCAATTGGACATCATTACCAAGCCCGGTCAAAAGCCCACTGTGATCTCTTCTAACGTGGCGAGCGCGATTAACTTCTACCAGTCAGAGGGTCCCCTCCAGGGGCGCCCGAAGATTGTCGCCTCTGACCCTGCTCGGACAGCGATCATCGGCAACTTCAAGATGGCCTACAGTCATGCGCCCGTCAATTGCGGCAACTATCCCTGGTTTGTTCGTACGTTCAATAAGCCCCATCATGAGATCGAGAACGACGCCCACTTGTGGGACAAGGTTGCATCGCTGATCGATGCGGAGGTGGTGGACAATGATCAGCCCCGGAAAGGTGCGACCGACATTGATACGGGGGACGACGCGCAGGAGTTTGCACCTTCGCTGGCTAGCACATTGCCGCGCCACAAGTGAGACCGGCGTCGGTGCGCCATTGACTGAAGTAAGGACTGAGCACTGACACTCGTAAACGCGCGCGCTCTGGACGGATGGTGGCCGATCTCGAAGTTACCTGATCACTGATTCAAAAACGTCGTCTTCCCATCCGTCTTGAATGTGAATGCATCGCCCGGCAGCGGCTCGTTCATCTTGAAGTTGAAATAGTGGCAGATGCGTTGTTGTCCGGCGCCCTCATCGAAAACCTGTCGCAGGCTCACGCCCCGCGCCATATCCAGCCAGATTGTTACCTTGGGCAGATTCTTGCGCACCGTCGGATCCTTCGCCGTCAGTTCCAGCTTCTCCGTCTTCGCGCCGTCCACCGTTTCCGGTCCCAGCGCCTTCACGTCCCACTTCTCACTCAGGTCCTTGCCGCTCGCGCCAAAGCCCAGCATGATGTAGCTGCTGTAGTTGCTCGCCTTGGTAATCGTCGTAACCTGGTTGATCATCGGCTCAAACAGCCGCAGCTTTCCGTCAGTATATGTGTACAGCTTCGGGACTGGCTTTCCATTCACCTCATTGATGTGCGCCGCCATCTGGAAGGCGTTCCCTTTGCGCTCGTAGTACACCGTGCCCTTTTGCGTATCCGTGATGGGAATCGGGTCCGTCTCCACCGCGTCAAACTGAAAATCCGCCTGTGTCGAGTGGAACTTCGCCGATGCCTCATCGAGCTGGTGCAGAATCTGCTGCACGCTGTCTGCGGCAAATGCGCCGCGCGCCGTCAAACCCAGGCAGGCCACACATGCCGCTAAAGTGATGCTTCTTGCAAGATTCATGGGCTTCCTTATAAGGGTTTAGATGCGCGCAAGCCGCTGAAGTCTCTGTGGAATCCAGTCTCCGGCATTACCGGGCAGGGAACTGGGGAGTGGGAACGGGGAACAAAGCCCGCGCACTTTACCGGTGCGCCCAGATCTTCCACACCAGGTTCCCCTGGCTGTCTTCGGCCGTTATCCAGCGCTCCACGTAGGCTGCATCGCCCGCCACCGGCTCAATCGCCTGTTTCAGCATCTTCTTCACCTGGCTGTCGCTTGCCCCCGCGGGAACACTCACATCCGACACCCGCAGCAGAACAATCACCCCGCGTTGACCATCGCTCATCACCTGCATCGGGTGCGCCAGCGGCACCGCCACCACGGGCTTGTCGCCAAAGTTCCAGAACTGCGGCGCGATAAAGATGAACAGCAGAATCAGTGTCACCATCACGTCGTAGTGAAAGCTGCCCCGCTTGTACGTCCAGTAGAAATAGTCCTTCAGAACATTACTCATAGCGCCTTCAGCCTTTCAATATGTTCCAGGCCGCCCATGTAGGGCCGCAGCGCTTCAGGAACAACCACCGTTCCATCGGCCTGCTGATAGTTTTCAAGAACCGCGAGCCACGTCCGTCCCACTGCCAGCCCGCTTCCATTCAGCGTGTGCACAAACTCGCTCTTGCCTTTCCCGGCCGGCTTGTAGCGGATATTCGCCCTGCGTGCCTGGAAGGCATCAAAGTTCGAGCACGATGAAATCTCGCGATACAACTGCTGTCCCGGCAGCCATACTTCCAGGTCGAACGTCTTCGCCGCAGAAAATCCCGTGTCGCCCGTCGACAACAGCACCCGCCGGTAGGGCAGCTTCAGCGCCTCCAGAATCTCCTCCGCATCGCGCGTCAGCTTCTCATGCTCCGCGTCGCTCTCTTCCGGCCTGGTGAACTTCACCAGCTCCACTTTCTGAAACTGATGCTGCCGGATGATTCCGCGAACATCCTTGCCATACGTCCCGGCCTCTGCGCGAAAACACGGCGTATACGCTGTCAACGCCACCGGCAGCTTCGCTTCGTCCAGCATCTCGTCTCGATACAGATTTGTCACCGGCACTTCCGCCGTGGGGATCAGCCAATGATCGTTGTCTTTGAATTCGCCGCGTCCCACCGCTTCAGCATCCGCATCCGAACAGCGAAACAGATCCTCGGCAAACTTCGGCAGTTGTCCGGTCCCGAAGAGGCTCTTGCTATTGACCATGAAGGGCGGCAGCACCTCCGTGTAGCCGTGCTTCTGCGTGTGCATATCCAGCATGAACCCGATCAACGCCCGCTCCAGCCTCGCCCCCGCGCCCAGGTAAACCGCAAACCGCGCCCCGCTCAGCTTCGCCGCGCGCTCCAGGTCCAGGATGCCCAACTCCTCGCCCAGCTCCCAGTGTGGCTTCGCCTCAAAGTCAAATTTCGGCTTCTCGCCCCACTCTTTGACTATCTTGTTATCGGCTTCCGACGCGCCAACCGGCACTTCATCCCGCGTCAGGTTGGGAATGCGTGCCAGCGACAGCCGCATCTGGTCGTCGAGCGCAGCCGCAGCTGCGTCAAGCTCATCGAGCTTCGCCTTCAGCGCCCGCGTCTCGTCCATCAGGTCATCGGCG
>JBATYG010000795.1:0-2172 GCA_049673945.1 Occallatibacter sp. | reverse complement strand
CATTTGAGGCGGGCGATGCGGAAGCGGACATCGTCGTCGAGGATTTCGGCGCCGCCGCCGGGGATGGAATCGAGGCCGGCGTCGCGGAGGCGGGCGATGGTGGTGCGCAGGTCGAGGTTAGAGTACTCGGCGATGGCGAGGACCTCGGAGGCGGAGAGGCAGTGGAGCCAGATCTGCGGGAAGCGCTGCTTGATGCCGGTGAAGAGGCTCTCGAACCAATCGATTTTGAGGTCGGGGTGAATGCCGCCCTGCATGAGGACGCCGGTGCCGCCCATCTCGATGGTTTCGGCGATCTTCTCGTAGATCTTTTCAAAGTCGAGAATGTAGCCTTCGGCGGCCCTTGGGTCACTTTTCCCTGGTTTGGGGAGCGGGCGATAGAAGGCGCAGAAGGTGCAGTACTCGGTGCAGAAGTTGGTGTAGTTGATGTTGCGATCGATGATGTAGGTGACGACGCCTTCAGGATGGAGGCGGCGGCGCAGGGCGTCGGCTTCGAACCCGAGTCCGATGAGGTCAGTCGAGTTGAAATGGTCAAGCGCCTGCTGGCGGGTAAGTGCCATAGAGAGATTCTACAGTCGGCGTCTGCGCGGCCGGAAGAGGAAGAGTCCGCGACTCAGGATCGGCTCTTTACGGGTGCGGGAGAGGTTTGACTTTGTGGAGATTCCGCTGAAGAGGATGAAGAAATCCCAGAAGGCGCGCCAGCGGCTCTTTTCCTTTGCGGTCTGTCGGGGGTCGGTGGACATGGGCGGTCTCGGGCTGACGGGCAGTGCTGCTCATTGGAGACGAAGTGGAAAGGCCGGGATGCGTGTTTTTTTCCGGCAGGGGCATGAGACTGGCGGTTAGCTGGCCGGGTCTTTTCCAGCCGAGGGCTCGGTGGGGAAGCCGGTGGCGGGGCCGGAAGGCTGGGCCGGCGGCTGCGGCTTCTTGATCTGGCTCGAAATGCCGAGGCTCATGAGAAAGAAGCGCAATCCGGTGCGAAGAGAATCAATGGCGCTCATAGGTGTTTATTCTCGATCTTCGACTGGCCTTGGTAGGCTCCGATTCCACCTTCCAGCAGAGCCGTCCAAACAAATTCCCAGATCAATTCCACAATAAAGTCGAGGATTTCCATCGTGCTCCCCGAAGCGAACTGAACCTACTCATCCAGTGTAGTGGCTGGCGGAGGGGGTGTGCCCCTGGTGCGGGTGGGGCCACCGACGGATGGGCTTTCAGGGCCCAGGATGGAGATGGCCTCAGGCGGGAGGGGCTTGTTGGCATTTGAGAGCAGCAGGGAGACCTGCCAGATTTCGGTGTCGTTGAGCTGGGTTCTGAAGCCGGGCATGCCGGAGAGCCGGATACCGTTGGCGACCTTCCAGTAAGTGGCGCCGGGGAGGTCGTTGCTGACGCCGACGACGGGGCCATTCTGCTTTTCCCAGAGCGGGGGCGCGGCCGGGTACATGTTTTCACCGAGGGTAGAAGGCTTGCCACGATAACCGTGACAGACGGCGCATTTGTCGCGATAGATGTGCGCGCCGGCGACGAGGGTGAGGTCATCGGGCTGAAGGGGAGGGATCTGCAGCAGCTCTTTGTTGATGCGGTCCTGGAGGACTTTGCCGGTGATTTCATCTTCGTAGGGCAAAGGCTTGTCAGCGACAGCGACGGGCAAGGGGCTGTTATGGAGCCAGAAGAGGAAGGCGCCTGGAATGCAGACGAGTCCGATGATGAATCCAAAAAGGATGCGGCCCATTGTTATCCTGCGTTGTCTCCGTGCCTCCATCGTAGAAGATACGGGGAAATCGGCAAGGTAACTAATAGGTTGCGGGGCAAACTATTGATTCTTTCCTATATAGGGGAAAAGAATCGCTGGACAAGCGGCCAGGGTTTTGGCAGTGTTTGCGGATACATCCGTAGTGGCCCTCGTATGGGGCCGATCCCTCACTGCAAGGAGAACGTTCATGGCGAAGCGCAAATCTTCCGCGGCCAAGGAGCCGAAATCCGCACAACCGAAAGCCGGAGTGAATCGAGCCGGCGTGCACCAAGCCGGTGTGAATCAGGCCGGTGTGAATCAGGCCGGTGTGAATCAGGCCGGAATGAAGCTGGGCCGCAAGGCGATCCGGACGGACACACGCACGCTGATGCTGGCCCGGTACCTGAAGCCTGGATTGCCGGCGCCACCGCCGGCGTGTGACTGGACCA
>JBATYG010000794.1:0-7983 GCA_049673945.1 Occallatibacter sp. | reverse complement strand
CGAGTCGACGTGATAGATGTCGCCCGGCACAAACTGCTCAAGCAGAAAGCGGCTCTGCTCATCGCCAAGCTCTTCAAGCGTGCGCCACAGTTGTTCCGGCGAATGGATTCTGCGAATGCCCAGCGCCGAAGCCTCCGCGCGTGGCTTGAGCAGCCACGGCGCATCGACCTGCTGCATGAAGCTGCGCAGATCGTCGTAGTTGAATATCCCGCAAAACTGCGGCACCAGGATGCCCGCCCGGCGCGCGCTCGTGCGCATGGCCAGCTTGTCTCGGAAGCAGGCGGTGGTGCTCGCGCCCATGCCGGGAATCCGCGTATGCTCGCGCACCGCGGCGGCTGCCTCCTGATCAAACTCGTCGAGGGCTGCAACCCGGTCAAAACGCCGGCCACGCATCATCCACGACACAGTATTCAGAATCTGCGCGATGCTCAGGTCGGGCGGCATTGTGGCGATCTCTTCGAGCGCATCGCGGGGCCAGTCCGCGTCCAGCAGCTTCTCCACCGTCAGCAGCGTCGGCTTCACGCCCATCTCGGCGCACTGCCGCATGAACTCCTGCCCCTTGACATAGGTCGAAATGCAGAGGATGCGCAGCGGTTCGTTCGGCATGGTCTCCGGCTGGTTGGCTCCCTGATTGGGGCCGGTGTGAGGTCCGGGGTGAGATAGTTCTACCATAGACGCTGCACAAGGGAACGCATCCGCGCATGGACCCCGACTTCAATCTCTCGGCCGAAGCGATCATCGGTCTGCATGACCGCCTCACCCGCGACTGGCACAAGCAAGCCGGAGGGCCACCGGCTTCCGCGGAAGCCTGCGACTGGCTCGGCGAGGTCGCGCGCCAGCACCGCGCCAACTTCGACCTGTGGCATATCGAAGACGAGGCCCGTGCGCCGGGCGCAACCGACGCTGCGCTGGCCCAGGTAAAGCGGCACATCGACCGCACCAATCAGCTACGCAATGACCTCGCCGAGGCGCTCGACCGCATGCTCCTCGAATGGCTCGCCGCGCGGGCGCTTCCCAGCACAAGCGCGCCTCTGCACTCGGAATCGCCAGGCCTGATGATCGATAGACTTTCGATTCTCGCGTTGAAGATCTATCACACACGTGAAGAGACCGAGCGCGAAGATGCCTCGACCGACCACATCGCGCGCAATCAGGGGCGCCTCGCTGTGCTTGAAGATCAGCGCGCCGATCTCGGCCACTGCCTCGACAAGCTGTGGCATGAGACACTGTCCGGCGTACGACGGTTCAAGATCTACCGGCAGATGAAAATGTACAATGATCCTTCCCTGAACCCGGCGATTTATCGAAGCGGGAAATGCGAAGATGGCAGCTAGTGCTTAGAGACGCTCCGCCGGAATTTGACGTCCAGAGGCGTTCTGGGTATAAAAGGTGCTCAAGCAGAGCGTTCCGCTCGGGAACCAATCGACCGGAAACTGTGAATATGGCGAATCAATGACGCAAGAGGCGCGATCGACGGCAGCAAGCCGCAAAAAGACTCCCACCTTGGCCGCCAAGTCCAGCGGTCACTCGTCCTCAACCACGGGACCCCTTTACCAGCAATATCAGTCCGCAGTTCAACTGATTCAGCAGGGGAAATTCGAGAAGGCGCTGGCAGCCTTCGAGAAGCTGCTCCCCAATGCACCGTTCGAGATCATCGAGCGTTGCCGGATGTACATCCAGACCTGCAAACGGCAGATCGAGAAGCGGGGCCTCGCCTTCCAGACGCCCGAAGAGCGTTACGACTACGCTGTGTCGCAGCTCAATGGCGGCTACTTCGAAGAGGCGGCGGAGCAGTTGCGCGGCATCCTTGCCGACTATCCCCAGGCCGACTACGCCTACTATGGCCTCGCGCTGCTCGATTCCGTCACGGGCCGGGTGCAGGGATGCCTTGATAACCTCGCCAAGGCAATCGAGCTCAATCCCAAAAACCGTCTGCAGGCGCGCTCTGACAACGACTTCCAGAACATGGTCGACGACCCCCGATTCACGGAGTTGCTGTATCCTGAGATTCCGTAAGCCAGGCAGTGAGCCTTGTGCTGTCTTCAAATGTCGATCAATTGAATCCGCGACCTTACCAATCTTCCCAGGAGGGGTCTGCCCCTGCAGCGCGCCCGCTGCGCGTCGTGGCCATCGGAGGCGGTACGGGGCTCTCTACCCTGCTTCGCGGCCTGCGGAGGCACGTGAGCGTGCCGGGACAGCCCAGCAGCGCTCCCTCGCAGATCGGCGATCTTGCGGCTCTCGTCACCGTAACTGACGATGGAGGCTCCTCTGGCCGGCTGCGCAAGGACTTCAACATGCTGCCCCCCGGCGACCTGCGTAACTGCATGGTGGCCCTCAGCGAAGAAGAAGATTTGCTGGTGCAGCTCTTCGCGCATCGCTTCCGCTCAGGCAATGGGCTCAACGGGCACAATTTTGGCAACCTGTTTGTCGCCGCGCTCACTGAGATTACCGGCGACTTCGGTCACGCCATACAGCTTGCGTCGAAGATTCTCGCGACGCGCGGGCGCATCTACCCCGTCACCACGGCGAATGCCACACTGGTGGCGCGCATGGACGACGGCTCGCTCGTACGCGGCGAAACCAACATCACCGCGAGCCGCCTTCGCATCGCCGAGCTGCTTCTCGACCCGCCCGATGCCGCAGCGGCGCCCGGCACGCTCGACGCTATCGAGCGCGCCGACCTCATCACTCTTGGTCCCGGCTCGCTCTACACCTCGCTGATCACCAACCTGCTGGTGCAGGGCATCCCACAGGCTCTTGCCGCCGCCTCGGGCATACGGGTCTTCGTATGCAACCTGATGACCCAGGCCAACGAGAGCCTCGGGCTCACCGCGTCCGATCACATTGAGCGCATCTACGAGCATGCCCGGGCGCCGATTTTCGACTACGCCATCGTCAATACGGCACCCTTCTCGCCCGCGACCCTGCAGCGCTACGCCGCGGAAAATGCGGTTCCCATCGAGGCCGACCTGGCCCGCGTCGAGGCGCTCGGCGTCAAGTGCATTGCCGGCAACTTCGCCAGCGAAGAGAGCGTGGTGCGGCACAATGCGAACCTCGTCACCGAGGCCCTGCTGGCTATCGGGCGATCTACTCCTGGCTTTGCCCCTGGTGGACTCGCCTGGGGCAAGGAATAGCTGCGTTCTACCCCTGCAATTCACAGGTACCTTTGTAGTTACGTGCCTCCGGGCCGGCTGAAGTTGGCCACCAGCCAACCTTTTCTCAGGCCAGGCATCGAATGTAAGCGAAGGAGAGTTCCGGCGACAGGCTCTCTCCCTATTTCCCTCCCCCAAAGCCAGCTAATACGAATGCCACTCGCAAGGGTGGCAATCGTATTTTTGGGCGACAATCGACCCGACGACGGCCGCGTCCTCGATCGAACAAAAGGACGGTTTCTAGGCCTCGACGGTTCTCTTCAACTGGCCGCAGGCAGCAAAAATGTCGCGCCCGCGAGGCTTCCTCAAAAATACCGATATGTTCTGCGAGGCAAGGGCCCGGCGGAAAGAATCGACGGCCTCGTCGCGCGGCATCTCGAAGGGGATACCCGGTCCCGGATTCCAGGCGATCAGGTTCACCTTTGCCGGCAGCCCCGCTCGCCGAACCAGGCGCGCCACCTGCTGCGCGTGCTCAGGCTGGTCCGTGACCCCACCCAGCAGCACGTATTCAAAGGTGACCTGTTCGCGCGAGCGCAGGCGCACCTTCCGCACCGCGTCTACAACTGCCTCGATGGGCCACTTGCGATTGATGGGCATAATCTCGATGCGCACTTCATCGTTGGGCGCATTCAAACTGATCGCAAGCTTGGGACGCACCTCCGGCGGCTCTTCGGCGAGACGCTCAATGCCCGGCACGATACCCGACGTCGAGACCGTCATGCGCTGCGGACTGATACCTACTTCCTTCACCAGCAGCCTCACCGCCGCCATCCAATTGTCGTAATTCAGCAGCGGCTCGCCCATGCCCATAAAGACGAGGTTCACGCGATCCCTGCCGAGCTCGACCCCGTGCCGATCGAAAACCGAAACAACTTGCCCGACGATTTCCCCTGCCGTCAGGTTCCGCTGCAGACCCAGTTTCGCCGTCAGGCAGAACTGGCAATTCACAGCGCAGCCAACCTGGCTTGAGACGCAGATCGTCGCGCGATTCCAGCTCTTCCCTCGGCTTTCCGCTCGCGGCGCCAGCTCTTCAGTGCCCGCCTCGCTGCCATCGCCGGCTTCTCCGCCATCTCCTTCCGGCATCCAGACCGTCTCAACGGTTTGGCCTCCGGACTGGCCTTCCACAAGGTAGCGCTCCGTCCCATCATGAGAGATGAATGCCTGCACGATCCCTGGCCGGCCCACGACCCAGCCTTCCTCCGCAAGACGGCTCCGCAAAAGCAGAGGAAGCGTCGTTATCTCATCGAGCCCGGCAACCCGCTGCTGGTACAGGGCTTCAGCCAGTTGGCGGCCGCGCCACGCCGGCTCACCCACTCCCACCATTTTTTCGGCGAGTTTTTCGGCGCCCAATCCAAAAAACGCCTTGCCGCTTCCCTCATTGGGGTCGTTGGTGTCTAATCGAACAAGTTGGTTGATAGGTGTGCTCACGGCTGGGCACAGCATAAAGCATTTTTCCATACCTTGCAGCCTCGCCGGCCGTTCCGGCTCTGGCTGAACTTGATTACGAGACCCATGCAGAAACCGGCGGATGTAAATCCCCGTCCCAGCCTTCCGGTTAGCTTTTGTTGATATGTGTGCTTTCTCTGGCACGCTATTCACCACTTCTTTCTGCAAGTGAACAGCGTCCCCGCACGTCGGGGCACGTCAGCACTGAACCGTTACAGCACAACGCTGGAGCTGGTGAATGACTATGAATACTGAGCGAAACCTCCGCCGCACCGTTTTGCCGAATGGCCTGATTGTTTTGACTGAGCGCATGGAACATCTCCGCTCCGTCGCCATGGGCGTTTGGATCAAGTCGGGATCCCGCTGTGAATCCGCGGAGATCAACGGTATCTCGCACTTTGTCGAGCACATGGTCTTCAAGGGTACCCGCTCGCGGTCCGCGCAGCATATCGCGCGCGAAATGGACTCAATCGGAGGGAATCTCGACGCCTTCACCGGCAAAGAGACCATCTGCTTCAACGTCAAATCACTTGCGGAGCACGTTCCCATTGCGCTGGATGTGCTCTCGGACCTGGTGCTGAACCCGACGTTTACCTCCAACGACATCGAACGCGAGCGCGGCGTGATTCTGGAAGAGATCAAGATCGACGAGGACAATCCCGACGTACTCGTGCACGAGCTCTTCACGCAGAATTTCTGGAAGGATCACCCTCTCGGCAAGCCCATCCTCGGCACCACCGCGACCGTAGGCAAGCTCGATCAGGAAAAGCTCTTTGACTACCACGGCGGCCGGTTCCTGGCCGGGAACATGGTCTTTTCCGCGGCCGGCAACCTCGATCACGATCAGTTCGTTGCGGCGGTCGCGGAGAAGTTTTCCGGGCTCAAGCTTGGCGAAGCCGGGCAGGAAGAACAGGCCCCGCTGGCGAGCGCCCGCGTTGTTCTCCGCAACAAGAAGGCGCTTGAGCAGGTGCAGATCTGTCTTGGCGTGCCGTCGCCGTCGATCACCGACGGCAATCGCTACGTGACGCTGATTCTGAACACCGTGCTCGGCGGCGGCATGAGCTCGCGCCTGTTTCAGACGATCCGTGAAGAACGTGGCATGGTCTATTCCATTTACTCGGACCTCAATCCGTATCGCGACGCAGGCACGCTCTGCATCTATGCCGGCACATCGGCGGGCAAGGCTCTCGAAGTCGTCGATCTGATTCTGCTCGAGCTGCGCAAGCTCAAGGACACACCTCTCACCCTCGAGGAGCTGACCCGCGCCAAAGACCAGGTCAAGGGCAACATCCTCATGGGCCTCGAAAGCTCAAACTCGCGCATGGCCAACCTCGCCCGGCAAGAAATGTACTTCCAGCAGTTCTTCACGGTCGACGAGATTATTGCCCGCATCGACGCCGTCGATGCCGCGCAGGTCCAGAGCATGGCGCAGAAGCTCTTCGATCCGGAGCGCATCGCAGTCACGCTGCTCGGCCGGCTCGATGGCATCAAGCTCAACCGCAAGATGCTGATCTGCTAGGCGTACCCGGATAATAGAGAGAAAAAGCGGGCGGTCTGAGAAACGTATCCGATCGTACCGTGGCGTCGTACCGGGGCGCGAGCGCTTCATTTCCCTTCCGCGTCCATACGTTGTAGCATTTTGATCGGATGGGCCGGTGTGTTTGCCGGTCCGTACGGCGAGGGTCTGGACACACATGAAGAGCACGATCTCTTTCGGCACGCAGCGCAGTTCGCGTAACAGAATTCAGCAGAATGGTTTCACCCTGATGGAACTGCTGATCGTTATCTCCATCATTCTCATCCTGATGCTGGTGGCCATTCCCACGGCGGGCAAGATTCGCAAGCACGCCAACGAACTCTCCGCGCAGAAGTCGCTGCAGACGATCGAGCAGGCGCAGTTGATGTACCAGTCGACCTATCCCACGAACGGATTCACGTGCAACCTCAGTGCGCTTGGCGGCGACCCCAACGGCACTTCCAGCGCTACCGCTTCAGGCTACATCAGCGGCGAGCTCACCACCGGAATCAAGTCGGGCTACATCTTCAACATCACGAACTGCGTCAAGTCGACGGCGAACAACTCCGAGCGCGTCACGGGCTACACCCTTACCGCCGTGCCCGCCACACCCGGCCGCAGCGGCGACCGCGGATTCTGCCTCGAATCAGGCGGCATCATCAAGGCTGACCCGACCGGCGGCACAAACTGCACCGTGGCGGTGCAATGAAGGGTCTTCCAGGACTCGTCTCTATCGTTATTCTGCTGACTGCTGCATCCTCCGCCAGGCTCATTTCCGCGCAGGCGCCGGCGGCAGGCGCCGCGGATGTTCACGCAGTCGCGCAGCAAGTTGATAGCCACTACAATCATCTGCATTCCCTGCGCGCCGCATTTACCGAGAGCTACAACGGCCTCGGGATCTCGCGCAGCGAAAGCGGCACACTCTACCTGCAGAAGCCCGGCCGCATGAAGTGGGACTACACCTCGCCTGCCGGCAAAATCTTTCTGCTCGATGGCAAATACGCCTGGTTCTGGTCGCGCAGCGCCACACAGGTGCAGCGCATCGCGGCAAAGAACCTCGACGATCTGCGCTCTCCCTTGCAATTCCTGCTCGGCCACACACAACTGGAAAAAGAATTCCCTGGTCTGAAGGCCGCGGCAGCAACCGATGGCGGCTACACGCTCACAGGCGTGCCCAACGGCCAACAGAACCGCATCCAGCTCGTCACGTTTCACGTCACGGCCGCCGGCGCCATCACCGGAATCGCCATTGAAGAGAAAGATGGCGCGATTACGCGCTTCACCTTCACGGGCGAGGAACCTAACGTGCAGATTCCCGAAAGCACCTTCCGCTTCACGCCTCCCCCTGGCGTGCCCGTCGTCGACACGATGCCACCGGTCTAACAAGGCGCTGGCACGGCGCTGGCGCGTCTGGCGCCCGCGAAAGATCGGGCCACCCATCGCTGCGATGCCGTAGAATTCCTCTGCATTGAAATTCCATCGGTCGTGGCGCTGCATCTTGCGATGCGTCCGCGCGCGACCGAACCCAGGAGAGACTCGCATGACTCAGCCGCTAACCGAATCCTTCACGCGCAGGCGCTTTCTCACAACTGCAGGTGCAGCCGGCGCGGCTCTCTCCGCTAGTCCCTGGGCGTGGGCGCGCCGTGCGCCTGCCTCCGAGCGCATCGCCATCGGCGTTATCGGGTGGGGCATGATGGGCCCGGCGAACACCAAGGCGTTTCTCTCCATGGGCGATTGCCAGGTGGTGGCGGCCTGCGATATCGAGAAGAATCATCTGCAGGCCGCAGTCGATACGATCAACACCCGCTATGGCAACACTGATTGCAAGGCGTACCACGACTATCGCGAGCTGCTGGCGCGCGACGATGT
>JBATYG010000793.1:0-12332 GCA_049673945.1 Occallatibacter sp. | reverse complement strand
TAGTAGTAGAGCTTGCCGAGGGCGCCGTCCTTCAGAAGCTGGTCAATCTTGCGCACCGCACCGGTGAAAAGAAAGGTGTGATCCACCATGATCTTCAGGTTCTTCTTCTGGGCCAGCTCAATCAGTTCCTGGGCCTGGGTCGTATTGCTGGTGAAGGGCTTCTCGACGAAGACGTGCTTGCCGTTCTCGAGGGCGGCCTTGGTGAGTTCGTAGTGAGTCCATACCGGAGAGACGACCGCGATGGCATCAATCTGAGGGGATTTGATCACTTCAGATGCGTCGCCGGTCACCCTGATTCCCGGATACGCTTTCTCAGCTCTCAGACGCGCCGGCGGACTGATTTCTGCAATGGCGAGGACTTTAGAATCTTCAAGATTTACGAGGTTTCTTACAATATTTGGACCCCAATAACCATAACCAATCACACCAAAGTTCACGATATTCACCGCATTTCACACTTCGGAGGTTCGAACTTCAAATTTAGAGAAGGTAGCGAATCCAGCAGAACGCACCGATGGATTGCGCCAGGAAGAATGCTTAGATGTTGCACCGCAGAGAGCCGGGGGGACGTCCTCTCTGGCAATGCGTTAATATGCCCCGGAGCCCTTAATGACTGCCATTGGTGTACGAATCAGAATTTTAAGATCGAGCCACGGAGTCCACGTCGTGGCATAGCGAAGGTCGAGACGGACCATCTCGTCGAACTTGACGCGGCTGCGTCCGGTGACCTGCCAGAGTCCGGTGATGCCCGGCTTGACTTCGAGAACGCGGCGGCGATGCCAGGTCTGGTAGGCGGCCAGCTCATAGGGGATCGGCGGCCGCGGACCCACCAGCGACATGTCGCCGATGAGAACATTGATCAACTGCGGAAGCTCGTCGAGGCTGGTGCGGCGGAGAAACTTTCCGATGCGCGTGACGCGCCGATCGTTGGTGATCTTGTAAACGCCGTTGCCGTTGAGCAGCGCCGTGCCGTCGCCGTCTTCCTGGGCGATCAGCTTAGTGACGTACTCCTGGTGTTCGCTGTGGTCATTGTCTGCGTACATCGACCTGAACTTGAGGAAGATGAACGTTCGGCCAAACTGGCCGATGCGCGACTGCCGGAAAAGAATCGGCCCACTGGAGGAGAGGCGAACGG
This sequence comes from Occallatibacter sp., assembly GCA_049673945.1. Taxonomy (GTDB): domain Bacteria; phylum Acidobacteriota; class Terriglobia; order Terriglobales; family Acidobacteriaceae; genus Telmatobacter. The sequence continues at coordinate 11,197 of JBATYG010000793.1, read as the reverse complement.
CGATCGCAATTCCCAGAAGCAGCGGCGAGCAGAGGATCAGAATGATGAGGCTGACGGAGATATCGAGAGCGCGTTTGATGATCAGCAGCGACTGGCGATCGGTATCCTTTGAGTGCAGGTCAGGATAGAGCGCGGAGTTGCTTGGGCGGTCGGTGCCGTCGTCTTCCCAGTCGTCAGGGAAGAAATGGAAGGTGATGCTGACCTGGCTGAACTGCTCGAAGGTGAGCTCATTGTGCAGGGTGTTGCTGACGCGGCTGAGAATGGCGCTGAGAACGGTGTTCTTGTCGTTCACCACCAGCCCGGTGAACATGACGCCGACAATGCTCTTGTCTGTGTACCAGCCGACGAGGTCAGTGTCTCGGCACGAGGCAACCAGTGCGTTGAGGATGCACTGAAGTGAATTCCGGCTCTTCTCGGTGTTCTGATGGTTCGAAACTTCCAGCAGCATGAGGACGAACGGTGACTTCGACCGCTCGGTGCGCTTGCGCTCGACGGCGATGATTCTCCGGAAGGCCTTCTCGTCCAAAGCCATCCGCTCGCTTGCCGCAACGGTGTCAATCAGTGGATCAACGATTTTCGCTGACCTCTCAAATTGCCTCTTGGACACGGCTACCTCCTTCAAAAGGTATGGGGGACATGTCTTGCATCCTTCTTTCTATCGCTTTGCTTCAGCGAGCAATGCCGGGGTTGTCTCTAGGCCGTCAGATTGGACGGCCGATAGTAATAGTCGCTGCGTGTGGACGTGACCGAACAGTTGACGAGGGCACCGATGAGCTTCTGCGTATTGATCGCTTCAAGACCGCGCTGCAGTTGCTTCTTTTCCGTGACGCCCTGGCGTGTGACCAGCAGAATGCCGTCGGCGAGCCTCATCCAGATGCTGGTGTCGGCCAGAGGCAGGACCGGCGGAGAGTCGATGATAACCGTGTCGAACCAATCCGCGAGCTGATTCATCAACGCGGCGAGTTTTCCCTGCTGCAGCAGTTCTAGGGGGTTCTGCGGCGAACTGCCCGCGGGCATGATCCAGAGTCCTGCCGACTCGAGATAGTAGATGCTCGATGTCAGATCATGCTCGCCGCTGAGCCACTCGCAGAGTCCCGAGTCAGGCGCGACGCCCAAGGCGTCGGAGAGGGCTGGACGCCGGATATCGCCTTCGAGAACCAGGACCTTCTGCCCGGCTCGCGCGAGCGTAACCGCCAGGTTGGCCGCCACCATGCTCTTCCCTTCCTGGGGAATGGAGCTGGTGACGAGAATCTTTTTGAGCGGCCGGGTGCGGCGCAGGTCGCGCAGGCGCACGCCAAGCAGGCGAAACGCCTCAGTCGCGGCGCTATCAACGTCCGTGAGGCAGACCATCCGGCCCTGCAGCCCGAGCGATACCTCGAGCGGGCGAAACTGAGAGAAGACGTCAACGTGCGTGTCGCGGCGCGGCGAAATGCTCTCGATTGAAAGCAGCGAGCGGTCGGCCTCGTCGAGTTCGGCGAGCTTGTCTTGAAGCGCGACGGGCGCACCCTGCTGTTGCCATTTCAGAGCCTCAAGGCGTTCGGCACGCTCAAGAACGTCAGTGGGCTTCTTCTGTTCAGAAGACTTGTCTCCTGAACGCTCTGCATCGGATCTTTGTAATGCATCAAATATCTGGCTCATGTGGGTATACCTTTGGGTTTATCGGCGTGCGCGTCTCGGATCGATGGAAACCGGCTTTTCTGCACCGCCGGCGAGGCCGTAAAGAAGATTGCTGCTACCTTCGGAGTCGACGTCGCCCGATTCATCGTCAACGCCGGAGGAGATGATGCCGATGCGGAATTCGCGGGCTACTTCATCGACGATGTCCGGCGAGATTGCCGGCTCCTGTCGCGCATAGGCGGTGATCAGGCAGTTTTCGCAGATGGTGTTAATGAGGCGGGGATATCCCCTGGAATGCTCGTAGACCTTGGCGACGGCATTGGGAGGAAAGAGCGGTGCCTGCTCGAGATCAGCCCCGGCCACCTGCAGACGATGCTCGATGTAGCGCTGCGTCTCTTCAAAACTGAGAGGGCCGAGCTGGGTGCGGAGGGCGATGCGCTGCTTGAGCTGGCGCAGGCCCATCGAATCAAGCTTGATGTCGAGCTCAGGCTGCCCGACGAGCACGATCTGGATCAGTTTGTCGTCAAAGGTCTCAAGATTCGAGAGCAGGCGAATCTCTTCCAGCAGCTCCTTGGAGAGATGGTGCGCCTCGTCGACGATGAGAACCGTGGTGAGTTGGCGGGAATTGCGCCCGACCAGATACTGACTCAGCTCGAAGAGCATTTCAGTCTTGTTTTTGCCCGAGGCCGGCAGACCGAAATCCATCAGGATGTACTGCAGAAATTCGTTGGCCGTGAGGCTGTTGTGAAAGAGGTAAGCATAGGAGACGTCCTTGCTTTCCTCGAGGAGGCGAAGCAGGCACCGCAGCAGCAGCGTCTTGCCCGTTCCCACTTCTCCGGTCACAACCACGAAGCCCTTATGCCGGCGCACGCCATAGTAGAGAGCGGCGAGCGTCTCATTGTGACGTGTGGTCGGGACGAAACAGGTCGGATCCGGAGTGAGATCAAACGGATTCCGCGTCAGGCTGAAGAAAGCTTTGTACATTGCGAAAGGCTCCTAGCCGTGCAGGAAGCTGAATGCAGCGCCGGCAACAATGGTTACGATGACCGCTGCGGTGAGGGCCCACCCGAGTGCCAGCTTTCTTCGGCCTCTTTCCTGGTCAGCAGGGATCACGACCTGCGGAATCTCGGCGATCACGGACGTGGGGAGAAGCGCTTTGAGATCTTTTTCGTTGTGCAGGCGGTCGTCCATCAACTCAACTGCGCCGGCGATCGCGGCTCCGAAGACAAGGCCCAGGCCGAGGCCGATGCCGCAGAACTTGAGGCGATTGGGAAAATCGGGCGCGGTAGGAAGAGTGGGTGCATCGAGAATGGTGAAGCGCTCGCCCTGCTGCATCTGCTCCATGCTCGTCGCCATGACCGACTCGTTCTTCTTCTTGAGCAGGTCGTCGAAGTTGGATTTGGACTGATCGTAGCCGCGGGTGAGTGCAGCTAACTCCTGCTGTGTGGAGGGCTGCAGATTCAGGCGGCCCTGGTACTCGTCGATGCGCGTCTGAAGCGCCTTGATTGCGGCTTCGCGGTTGGCGATTTCAAGCTCGTTGGCCTTGAGCTGGCCCTGAATCTGGCCGACGGGCGAGGTAACCATGGGATCGTTGCCGGCAGCGGCGTCACCGGGGTTGGCGGCGCTGTCGGCGGCAAGCTGATCGCGCAGATGCTGCGTCCTGGTGATTTGAATCTTGAGCCGCTGAATGTCGGGATACTGATCTGTGTAGCGGGAGCTGAGATCGGCAAGCTGCGAATGGAGGCGGCTCAGCTCCTGATCGAGCGCAACGACGTTGGCGGGGAGAGCCTCTGCGCGCAGCGTGCCGTGGCTACTGCGGTACTGGTCGAGGAGCGCCTCGTAGTAGGCATGCTGCTGGCGGGCGGTGTTGAGGGTGTCCTGCTCGTTCTGCAGCCGCGATTGCAGGCCGGCGAGAATGGTCAGATTGCTGTTCTGCTGCGAAGGCAGCGCGCCCTCATGGGCGGCCTCAAATGCCTGCACTTTGGCTTCCTGCTCAGCAAGGCTCTGGCGGGCAGTCTCGAGCTGATCTTCAATGAACTTGGTCGTGCCTTCCGATTGTTCCAGCCGAACCTTCCCGTTTTCATTGATGAAAAGCCGTGTAAGCTCGTTGGCGACTTTCTGCGCAGTCTGGGGATCTGGCGACGAATAGGATATGCGGAAGGCAGTGATTTCGTTGTTGCGTTGGTCGCGAACGAGGTCGATGCTGATGTCCTTGCGCATCCTGTCGACGCGGGCATCAGCCGCCGCATCACTCTGATCGTCGCCGTAAAGATGCTGAGAGTTCATGACGGTGAGCAGGCGCGTGCGGCTGAGAATCTGCTGCGTGATGCTCTGCAGGCGATCCTGCAGATTCTCGTTCACGTTCGGCGCCACATAATTCTCGGGCATGGTCGGCTGCTCGACGAGAATGAGCGCGCTTGACTTGTATTGCGGCCGCAGGAACCAGCTCGAGCCCCACACCAGAATCCAGGTAATGAAGAGCGGTAACAAGAATTGCAGATGGCGCCGGCGAATAATGTCGAAGTATCGTTCGACGTCGGGCCGTTCGGAGCTGCGTTCGTCTATTAGTTCAGTCATGTCTATTGTCCCACCGGTCGTCTGAATTGGTAGTAGAGGGAAACAGAAACCCGATCATCGTTCGGCGAACTCGAGAGGACCGTGACATCTCTGTAGCTCTGGTGCAAGCGGCGATAATCGGCTTCTATATTGAGATGCTCGCCCAACTGGTGCGTAAGCGAGGCAGTGGCAAAGAAAGTGTGCCCGCCGGGCGAGGATGGAATGGAAACGGGCAGCGCGCTTGCGAGATTCAGATAAGAGCCGCTGATGCCTGCCGACCATCTTTGCTCAATCTGCCAGTTGGCGGCGACATTGAAGTTGTCGGAGGTATAGGCGCCGATAAGGCCCTGACCAGCCGTGTAGGCATGCGAATAGCTCGTGCTCCAGCCAGCGCGTGCGGCGTGGTAGGAAATACTGGCGAGAACAAAAGCCCCGAGAGAGCTCTTATCCGGCAGAGCCGGCTCGGCGGTCGACACCTGCTGGGGGCCGGCCGTGACTTCGAGCGAAAACCGGCTATTGGGCTGCAACGTATAGAAGAGCGAGCCTGATTGCACATCGGTGGTGGTGTCTACCGGGTTGGTGATGACATGGCTGTACTGGTAGATCACGCCGAGATACTGCCCCTTGGTGATACGGCGCATGTAGAAGCCGAGACCACCGAAGGAGTTCGAATTATTGAGGCCGGTCGAGTCGGTGAGGTTCGGGTAGTGATAGAGACTGTAGGAACCGGCGCCACCGATCATCGCATCGCGCGAGAACTGATAGCCGAACTCGATACCGGTCGTGTTGATGATCTGGTCCGCATAGGGAACGATGATGGCCGCGGAGGAACCGATGGTCGATCCGGAGGGCGGAGCGTTGAAGGTGAAGGGCTGCGCGAAGAGGCTCGAGTTCTGCTGGAAGCCATCCTGAATGCTGAGCGTGCTGTGCCTGCTGGTGTGATAGCTGTAGTTCAACGACGCATTCTGATTGACCTGGTTGAATGACGAATTCGGCAGGTAGAACGTGAGGCCGGCCCCGTAGTCGATGAGTGTGCTCTGCCGCGGCGTTGAAACGCGGAAGCCGATGGTTGGCACGACACCGATGGAGCCATCGTGGATAGGCTCTGACAGGCCACCGGCCATGATGTTGTCATCATAGGCGCCGGTGAGGATGAGGCCGCCGGAGAGATAATTCGATCGCCCCTGGGAGCCGAAGGACATGGGATTGGAGTTGCCCGCGACCTGCGGCGGCAACGACATTTCGAACTCGTCGTCCGGCGCGATATCTCCACCGCCCGAGGCGCTGGGTTCAACCTGGGCCCAGAGCGGGAGTGCGCAGAGCAGGAGCAGTCCGAGATAGATGCGTGCGTACATGAGGATCCTTACGGAACGATGATCGTGTCGCGAGGCTCGATCCTGACGTTCTGGGCAGGATTCTTCCCCTTGATGAAGGCTTTATAGTTAAACGGAATGCGATACTCGCTTCCGTCGGGCCGCTGACGCAGGATGTAAACATCCTTGGTTTTGGCGAAGTCGCGGAAGCCGCCGGCGAGAGCGACCGCGTCCATGATGGTGAGCGGAAGAGCGAGCGGATAGGTTCCCGGCTTCGAGACCATGCCCATGACGTTGAACTTCTTGCTGTTGATCTGCTCGACGATGACTGTGACTTCCGGCGCAGTGATGTAGCTCTTGAGCTTGTCGGAGATTTCGCTTTCAAGCTGCAGCGGAGTCTTGCCCGAGGCCTGGATCTCGCCGATGAGCGGCAGCGATATCTTGCCGTCGGAACGGACCGGGACGGAGCGCGAGAGTTCCGTTTCTTTCCAGACGCTGATTGCCAGCACATCATCGTTGCCGATGATGAAAGTGCTGTCGTGCGCCCGGTGAACCGCCGATGGATCAGCCGGGGACGCCGCATTGACCGCACCCGGTTCGGCGGGAGCTGGCGCAGGCGAATCCTGAGCGATCAGACCGTTCGAGGAAAAGAGCAGAAAGGCTGCAACCACAATTGACTTGCTTGCGTGCAACTTCATTTTCGATTGACTCCTATCGACAGAACCTTACGATCAGCCCGTAAGAGCCGTGAGGGCGCGGCGCTCGTCACGCGCGTCCACACCGTTTGCATAGGGAGAGATTCTCTGCGACGAAAGCACGCGGCCTGCCGCAGTTGCGGATTCGACATCGGAAGCGTCAATCTCCACGGCCACCGACTGTGCGAGCATGTCCACCGAGAGAATGAGGCGGTAAAGACTCTTCTTGCGAAGCAGGACACCCTCGACTCCCTCAAGACTGCCGCGCGTAACCCGCACGCGCTCGCCGCAGCGGAGGAAGGGATGGGGCTCGACGCGGAAGGGGCCGTCGACCGCCCTGCGAATGGAGTCGATCTCTTCGTTCGGAATAACTGCGATGCGTTCGCCGTTGTAGAGGATGGTGTGAACGCCAGGCGTGGTGACGACCATCGAGCGGCGGCTCAGCCCCCCGCGCACAAAAACATAACAGGGGAAAAGCGGCAGAGAGAGGGTCTTGTTGCGATCCTTCCACCGGCGGATTGATTCGTACACCGGCAGGAAAACCTCAAATCCCTTGGAGGCAAGGATCTGCGCCACAACCTTCTCGTGCTGGTGGCGGGTGTAGAGCGCCCACCAGTGCGATTCGTCTTGAATAGACCCGGAAACTGCGCGTAGATTATTCATTTAAATCCGTTTACTCCCGTAGTCTCCTGTACCCTTCAGCTCCGCCAGGACGCAGCTCCGCCCTGTGGGCTACAGTGTTTTTTGCCCCCTAGCGGCAAGTCGAACACTGATTACTCACTGACCCCAAATCCCGCCGGGAAGCAAATGGCCGAAAGAGACTGACTTTCAACCGAAACGACCTCATCCCCGGCCCTACAGCAAAACCCTGCGCATTCTCTGCCGGCTCACCGGCATCCATCCGGGTGCATTGCAGCCTGCACAGCTCTGGTTGCTTGGATGCGCTTACCCCAGCTAATGCGTTGTATCCATGACAATTACTTAACACTCAAGTGTCAATTCCACGTTGGTAATAACGAATCAATTACCTGTCTCAACGAAACTCCCTGCATAGGAAACGAAGCAAGAGACTTATTTCCGTTTCCAGCCCGAATGGCGTGCTTTGGGTGATACACACTTCGCGTTACCCCATCGGCGGAATTCCCCGGTGACTCCGCCGCCTTCTTGGCACATTTGCATCGCGCAGTCTCCCGAGCAGTGCGCGGTAACTCATCCGAAGCTCACGAGCGGCGCGGCGCCGGCTCCAGCCGTGCGCTTCCAGGACGCGCAGAAGCGTCGCCTGAGTTGCCGCAGATACCGCAGCCGCCGGCGCCTCAATGGCCGGGCCGTCTGCGAGGCTGTTCAGATCGGCCGGTGCTCCGTCGAGCACTGCCTGATGACGCAGTTCCTCGGCGAGCTTCTCCTGGCTGCCCAGAATCACCACGCGCGCCACCCAGTTCTCAAGCTCGCGAAGATTTCCGGGCCACTGCCAATGCTCAAGCAGACGCAGCGTGCGTGGAGTCAGTCCGTGGGCCGTCTTGCCGAATCGGCCGGCCTGCCGGCGCACGAGAAAGTCGCAGAGCGCGGGAATGTCCTGCGTGCGCTCGCGGAGCGGAGGGAGAGACAGGTGAACCAGAGTTCCGTCTTCACTGGCGGCGGCCGCGGTGATTGGCTCGGCGGCGATCCGCGTCGAACAGACGATCCGCACACGCCGGCGTGCCACCACATCCCTGCTGTGGGCCGCGTCCTGGCTCGAAAGCAGACCGATCAGATCCTTCTGCAGCGTCCACTCCATGTCGCCTATCTCGTCGAGAAAAAGTGTTCCGCTCTCGGCATCTGTCTGCTCTGCGACGTGCTGCGCTGCAGCCGATAACTTGGTATCTCTTTGTTCCAACCGAGCTAGTAACAGGGAAGGTGTAAGTGCAATGCAATTTACCTTGATGAAAGGCGCGGCGCAGGAACTCGACCGGAGATGCAGATACTTTGCGATGACTTCCTTGCCGGTGCCGCTTTCGCCCTGAATGAGAACGGGCAACCCCTCGCGCACGGCATGGTCCAGACGACACCGAACCTCAAGCATGGCCGCCGTACTGCCGAATATAACTTCGTCGCTAGGCAGATCAGCAGGGTCGATCGATAGGTTTTGATTCAAATCCGCAAGCATGTAGGTATCTGGTCAACCGTCAGTCGAAGTCATAAAAGCACGTGGAAGGCCGTTTTTCCGCTCGGGACATCCCATATAAGTGCCTGTTTTTGAAGACGTTACACAGCACGGGAATTCACCCAATTGCAAAAGTTGCAAAACTTTGCACATTCTGTACGATTCGTCTGCACACGCTTTTCGTTTAGATGCAGGTTGGCGGAGATGGGGAGGAAGCACATCTGCAGTACCGATTTGGGAATGTGCGCGAGAGACGCGAGCCACAGTGGCAGATTGCGAAACAGAGCCGGAGATAAGTCCAGAGATAGAGCGAGCGAGCCTGAGGTACGTGCCTGATGAATGCTGCCGGCGTGCGGGCCATGAGCAAAGCCGGCCTTACTGTGTCCGGTGAAAGTATATTGACCAGTCGCCGCTCCCTGCTGTCGCGCCGACCGAAGTGGATTGCTTTCGAGATACGCCGCGGCTGGTTTTGGTTTAGCGCGTGGAGCGTGCCTGGTGAGTCTTACCGGCTTCTCGACTTACCTTGGGAGTTAGCCGGTGCTGTTGGATCTTATAGAGAAGCCCGCGGTAACTTATGTTGAGATACTGAGCAGCGTGGCGGCGGTTCCAACCGGAGACTTCAAGAGCATCCCGAATTAGTTCAGCCTCGGCGCGGTCTTTGACGGCGCGCATGATCGATCGCATGCCGGAGCAGGTCGCGGAGGTGAGCGCATCATCTGCGTTGTCGGGCTGCTCAAGAATACCTTCCCTGCCGGTATCGATCTTGGCTTCCAGTTCCCGCATGGCGGCGCCGGGATCGCGCATGATGATGGTGCGGGTGATGAAGTTGCGCAACTCGCGCACATTTCCCGGCCAGTCGTAGAGCAAAGCCAGATCCATGAGGCGCGCGGAGAAGCTGCAATCGCTTCCATTCTTCATTTCAGCGGGCGCGCGGCGGATGATCTCATCGACCAGGTAGGGAATCTCTTCGGGCCGCTCGCGCAGGGGCGGAATGCTGATGGTGAAGACGCTGAGACGATAGTAAAGGTCTTCCCGGAAGGACTTGTCCCTGAGGGCGCTCTCCATGTGGACGTTGGTCGCAGCCAGAACGCGCAGGTCCGCCCGGATGGCCTGCTGACCGCCAAGACGAGTGAACTGACCGTCCTGCAGGACATGCAACAGCTTGGCCTGCATCTGCGCGCTCATCTCGCCTATCTCATCGAGCAGCAGCGTTCCATGATTCGCCTGTTCGAACTTACCGGGGGTATCTTTGATGGCCCCGGTGAACGCGCCTTTCTGATGACCGAATAACTCGCTCTCGAGTAAGTCGGCCGGTAGCGCGGCGCAATTGACTTTCAGGAACTTATGCCGCATGCGCTGAGAGTACTTATGAATCAGGTGAGCGACGACCTCTTTTCCGGTGCCGCTCTCGCCCAGGATGAGCACGTTGACGTCGGCATCGGCGATCAACTTGATCTGGCGCTGAATCTCAAGCATTTTGGGCGACGCAGCGACGAAAAAGCCGCTCTCGCCCAGTTCCTCGATGCAGGGCATGAAGCCGGACGGCTCTGCCGAAGGTTCCGTGCTTTTCTCCGGCGCGCTGAGGACCGGCACAGCGGCGGAAGCATCCCCGGCGGCGGTGCAGGCGGCTAAGGCCACTTGAAGCTCCTCGAAATCGACGGGCCTCGAAACGAAGAAGCGGATCCCGAATTCGGCCGCTTCCTTGCGCAGGGCGTTTTCACCAGGGCCGGCAATAAGGCAGATCGGCAGGACGGGAATATTGCGGAGAAAGAGGCGCAGCTTGGCAGCTTCAATTTGACCGGTGGCCGCGGATTCAACCAGAAGTAGATCGGGGACAAAGCCATTGGCCAGCAGCGATTGCGCCTGTGGAAAGCCGGCAGCTTCAATAACCCGGTGCCCGAGACTTTCCAGCATTTTCCTGACCGTAGCGCCCGCGGGGGCGGTCCGAATGATCGTCAGGACAAGAAGCATTGGTCTCACAAAACACCCTTCGGATAGAGAACTCAGCTCAGACACGACAAAAGATGCGACGAATATTCCTCAACGTCCCACGGAAAGCGCCGATGAACAGGGGGCCGGATGGCGGGCGGAGTTAGAGGAAATGATTGATGGTTTGCTCAATGGATTGGTGCGGCCTCTCTAGTTTGCGGCAGTCACATCCATGGATTTGGTCCTGGGCCCGTGCGAATGAGAGAACTAATCTTCAATGAATCAAGCGCTGAGGGTAGCACTGGAACGTTTGTAGGAAAGTGCTGCCAGTCTGCAGGGAAACCGGAACAGTGATGCACTTTCCGGCGGTGATCGAACTATAGGTCACCTCTTTCGGAGAGTCAATAACACAAAGGTATCCGCAAAGTTATTACCTAAGCCAAGCTCAATCCTGGCGCCAGGTTCTGGACGATCCTGCAAGCGGTATGGCAAGGGATTTCACATCCCATGCTGTGGCCGTGGATCGCCACCCTGGGGCCGGGACTTCTGCTGTGGAGGGCGGCTTTGCTGATGCGGCTGGGAATGCGGCGCCGGGCGGGAGACATTGCTCGACCGGGGCGTGTTGGCGGGCGGACGGGGCTGCGGCTGCGAAGGACGGGGCTGGGGCTGGGAAGGCCGGGGTTGCGGTTGAGAAGGACGTGGCTGGGGCTGTGAAGGACGTGGATTCGAGGGGCGAGGCTGGGGTTGGGAAGGACGGGGCTGCGTGCCAGGATTCGGCTGGGTTGGCCGGCTGGGTTGGCTGGGATGGCTGGTAGTGGGCCGGCTTGGATTGGGGGGGCCCTGCGCTGGGTTGGGGGATGGACGTGTGCCGGGCGTCGTGGGCCGGGTGCCCGGCGCAACGGGGCGCGGAGCGGTGCCGCCCGGGCGCGGTTGCCCCTGACTGGGAG
>JBATYG010000792.1:0-6816 GCA_049673945.1 Occallatibacter sp. | reverse complement strand
CTCGATGCCGGGTTTTATCACCCCCGCCGACGGGATTATCAAAACCGGCGGGTTCCGCAGCGAAGGTACATGCATCGCAAATGGTCAACCAGATTTCTACCCCCTTTGCTGCTGCCTCGCTCGGATTCGTCACGATGAAGTCGACAGGATAGTTCCCGTCTGCGTCGGCGGTAAGAAAGTTTTGCATTACTGGGCGATCTGTTGTCGCATTTGGGGTCCAAAGAGAAAAAGTCAGGTTGGTAGGTTCCGGTTCCGTAGGCTTTGTAACCTGCCCAATTGTGATTCCTAATGCAGAGCTGGCGTCATGCACCACCTGCGTTAGGTCTTTTCTAGTCTGATCCAGCCCTTTGTTGACGTCTTGCACCTCATTGTGCACTTTCCCAAACTGCTCGTCCGCATGCTTATTAGCTCCCGAGACCGCCTGCTCCAGAAGACCTTTTTGAGCCTGATTGCTGCTGTCGTCAGTTAACGTCTGTTGGTGCCAAAGTAGAACGCTATCGAGGACGCCGCAAATCACGACGACAATCCTCCACCCGATTCTCGTGGGTCTTCCCAGCTCTTTGTCCGGGACGAATGCCACAAGGATAGACAAAACCGCCGGAATCCAAGCAACAACGAAGTTGACAACGTGCAGGTCGCTCCAAAGCTTGGGAAGATAGACCCTCCCGGCATAGATGAGAGCTGGGCAAACAAAAAGACCTAGGACGATAACGACAATGATGATGATCTTCTTTCGCTTGCCCGTCGTGGGCATCTGAAACTCATCAAGAACCGGAAACATGTATGCATGGTAGATCGATGGCATTAAAAATCAAATAGTTAACTAATTCTGTAGTCGGCTCCACGGCATAGCGGGCGCGCGGCGATGGGGGTAGCAACCTCGAACAGGCAAAAGTGTGCTTAAAATGCCTCACCGGCGCCTCAGAGGTCTACAATCTCGGGGCGTCAATCAGCGTAAGTTGGTGATTATATTTGGCGTCCCCGACGGGATTTGAACCCGTGTTATCGCCGTGAAAGGGCGGTGTCCTGGGCCGGGCTAGACGACGGGGACGCTGAGAGGGGCGGAAGGACGGTCCGAGAGACCGCATAAGCCCTTATCGAGGCTATCAACTCGGGGATAGCGTGTCAAAAAAACCTGTGTGTTGCCCCGGTGCCGGCGCAAATCGCCCAACTATAAGTGTGCAAACGATAAGCGTGCAAAACGTGTGCAAACCATCAGGTATTCTCGAAGCGTGCCGCGCCGCTTTCGCTATCTCGACCTGCTGACCATCTTTTTTGTGGTGGTGCTTCTGATTTCGAACCTGATCGGGCCCAAGATCTGCCAGTTTGGCCCCCTGCGGCCGAGCGCCGCGGAGTTCCTCTTTCCCTTCACCTACATATGTGGCGATGTCTTCACCGAGGTCTATGGATACGGGGCATCGCGCCGCGCCATCTGGCTGGGATTCTTCGCCATGGGTCTGCTGGCGGCAATGGGGCAGCTGGCCGTGGTGCTGCCGCCGGCTCCTGAATGGCATGGGCAGGAGGCCTTTGCCACGGTTTTCGGGCTCGTGCCCAGGTTTGCCGTGGCCAGCCTGGTGGCTTACTGGGCGGGTGAGTTCACCAACAGCTATACGCTTGCCAAGCTCAAGCTGCTCACCGGCGGACGCTGGCTCTGGACCCGGACGGTCGGGTCCACCGTGACCGGGCAGGCGGTCGATACGGCTGTCGTGGTGCTCATTGCCTTCTGGGGGAGCCAGCCGCCCTGGATGCTGCTGCGCATGGTGCTTTCGTCCTACGTAATCAAGGTCGCGGTCGAGGTGGTGGCCACGCCGGTGACTTACCTTGTGGTGGCAAAGCTCAAGCGTGCCGAAGGGGTTGACGCCTTTGACCGCAACACCAATTTCAACCCGTTTGCCCTTCACCGGGAGAGAGCCTGACGGCAGATGGGCCGGATTGGAACAACGCCGTTTTTCCCAGGCGAAAATTTTGCGACAATAGACACGTATCGGGCGTCAGATAAAGCGGCCCCAATTCAGGTTCTTGTAGCCGTCGCCGGGGTGTGTTTTCCGGCTCTGCCAGGACCCACCAAAACACATCGACTGCTCCGCCGCGTATCGCAGCCGGGGCACTCCACGCAGAAACAAGCAGCAGGCCAGTGAGGAAGATTACTTTGAAGCCCATTTCCGGTATTTGTTTTGCAGCCGTACTCGGTCTCGCGATCAGCGGTTGTCAGCAGAAGAGTGCTGCTCCCGCGACGGGTGCAGGGGGGCACGCGCTGCCTGTACAGACTGTTGCCGTGACGCTGGCACCGGTGGCGCAGAGCAGCGAATATGTAGCCAGCATTCTCTCGCGCCGCTCGGCGACGATTCAGCCGCAGGTGAGCGGGCACATTACCGCGATCCTGGTCCGGTCGGGCGACCGCGTAACGGCCGGCCAGGTCATGATGGAGATCGATTCGCAACCGCAGGTGGCCCAGGTGCAAGCGCAGCGCGCGACCGAAAATCAGAAGAAGGCCGTCTACGACTACAACGTGGTCGAACAGGAGCGGCAGAAGAAGCTCTTCGATGCGGGGGTCACGAGCCGCGATGCATGGGATCAGGCGCAGCAGGCCTATGCCAACTCGAAGGCGGACTACGAGTCGGCCGTTTCTCTCACCAAGACGCAGGAAGCGCAGCTGGCCTTCTATACCATCCGCGCGCCCTATGACGGAGTTGTTGGCGATGTCCCGGTGCACGTAGGCGACAACGCTACCACCACTACTATGCTAACGACCGTCGACGAGCACAAGGATCTGGAAGCCTACATCTACGTTCCCACTGAGCGGCTCGGCGATGTGCGTCTTGGCCTGCCGGTTGAACTCTACGACACAGGCGGCAAGCTGCTTGAGAAGACAAGGATCGACTTCGTTTCCCCCCAGGTAGACAGCACCTTGCAGGGTGTCCTGATCAAGGCGCCCGTGCATCTTCCGCCTGATCTGGTGCGGACTGCTCAGGTGATCAAGGCCCGGGTGATCTGGAGCACCAAACCCATGGCGGTTGTTCCTGTGCTTGCCGTTACACGGCAGGGCGGCCAGAGTTTTGTCTTTGTCGCGCACCAGCAGAACGGGCAATACATCGCCACGCAGACGCCGGTCGTCCTGGGAGACACAGTGGAGAATGAGTATTCCATCTCTTCCGGTCTACATGAGGGCGACAAGGTGATCGTGTCGAGCACGCAGTTCCTGGTGAATGGCATGCCCGTTCAGCCCCTGGGCGCGTAAGCACAGCCTGGCGGAGCCCATGGATTTAAAGGGCGCGTGACCCCAGCGAAGAGGAAGGCAGGATCAATTTGTTCGTCGATTTTTTTATTCGCAGGCCGGTATTCGCAACTGTTTGCGCGCTGATGATCATTCTCGCCGGCGCGATCTGTATTCCCAATCTTCCCATCTCTCTGTATCCCAATCTCACGCCGCCGCAGGTCACGGTGACCTGCAACTATGTGGGCGCGAACGCCGACACGGTCGAGAAGGCTGTGACCATTCCTCTCGAAGAGGCGATCAACGGCGTCGAGGGCATGCGTTACATCAGCTCCAGCAGCGACAACTACGGCAGCAGCACGATCACCACGACCTTCAACACCGGCTATAGCCTTGACATTGCCGCTGTCGATGTTCAGAACCGCGTGGCCAGCGTGACCGGCAGGCTGCCCGCTGCGGTCAACGCGACGGGCATCACCATCGCAAAGGCGAACAGCAACTTCGTCTTCGGCGCGGGCTTTTTTACCCGCGACGGCCGCTATTCCAATGAGTTCATCTCCAACTATCTCGACGTCTATGTGAAAGATGCCCTGAAGCGCGTGCCAGGTGTCGGCGACGTGCAGATCTTCGGCGAGCGCAAATACGCCATGCGCCTCTGGCTCGATCCGGCCAAGCTTGCCGCGCGTGCCCTTACAGCCGCGGACGTGGTGAATGCTCTTGCCGAGCAGAACGTTGAAATTCCCGCGGGCCAGCTCGGCCAGCCGCCCGCAAGCGAGACCCAGTCCTTCCAGATTCCGGTGCGTGTCGTCGGGCGCCTCAGCAGCCCTGAGGAGTTCGACCGCATCATCGTGAAGAACACTCCCAGTGGACTGGTGCTGCTCAAGGATGTTGGCCACGCCGAGGTAGGCGCTGAAAGCTATGGCTCCAGCCTCAAGTACAGCGGGCACGATGCAATGGGCAT
Source organism: Occallatibacter sp. (assembly GCA_049673945.1). Taxonomy (GTDB): domain Bacteria; phylum Acidobacteriota; class Terriglobia; order Terriglobales; family Acidobacteriaceae; genus Telmatobacter. Next base: position 2,641 of record JBATYG010000792.1, on the reverse strand, counting down.
CGGCGTACAACAGCTCGCCAGCGCCAACGCTCTCGACGTGGACGCCAAGGCAAAAGCGGTTCTGAGGGATCTTTCCAAGAGCTTTCCGCCAGGACTTGAGTACGCCATCGCCTTTGACTCCACCACCATCGTCGGTGACTCGATCCGCGAAGTGATGCGCACACTGGCGGAAGCAATCGTAATCGTCATCGCGGTCATCTTTCTCTTCCTGCTCGACTGGCGCGCGACCATCATTCCCGCCGTCACCATTCCGGTTTCGCTCATCGGCACCTTCGCGTTTATCAAGGTCTTCAATTTCTCAATCAACTCGCTCACACTCTTCGGCATCACTCTTGCCACCGGCCTCGTGGTTGACGACGCCATCGTCGTCATCGAAAACGTGCAGCGCCACATCACCATGGAGCACTGCGATCCGCACAAGGCAACCTCCGACGCCATGGGCGAAGTCACCAGCGCGGTCATCGCGACTTCGCTCGTTCTGATCGCCGTCTTTGTGCCCGTCTCGTTCTTCCCCGGCACCACGGGCATCCTTTACCGGCAGTTCTCGCTCACCATCGCGTTTTCCATCGCCATCTCGGCCTTCAATGCGCTGACGCTGTCGCCGGCGCTCTCTGCCATGCTTTTGCGTGGTGAAGAAGCGCGTCCTCGTCAGCTTGACTTTCTGCGTATCCGGCCGCTTTCTCGCGTCTTCGCTGCGTTCATTCATGGGGCAGATGCGGCGATCTCGTGGTTGTCGAAGACCTACGCCAGCATCATTCACGGGGTCCTCAAGGTGCGCTATGTTTTGCTCGTGGTTTTCTTTGCGGGGCTTGCGGCGACCGTCTGGATGTATAGGCGTGTGCCCACCGGATTCATCCCGCAGGAAGACCAGGGCTACCTGATGGTGATCGTGCAGGCGCCGCCGGGATCGTCCCTCGCCTACACCACAAATCTCGCAGATCGCGCCCAGGCCATCATCGCGCAGAACCGCGACGTTGCGGGCGCCTTCTCCGTCATGGGCTTCGGCTTCCAGGGCGCTGCGGCCAATGCCGGGCTTATGTTCGTGGCCACGACGCCGGCTAACGAGAGACGCGGCAAGGGCCACACCGCAGCCGACATCGTTGCCAACATCGGGCCGAAGCTACAGGGCCTGATGTTTGCGCCAAATGGAGGCATTGTGCAGATGATTCAGCCGCCCGCGGTGCAGGGCATCGGCAGCTATGGCGGCTTCCAATTCATGCTGCAGGATACCGGCGTCAACACCTTGTCTGATCTCGACCGCGTCGCCCACCAGATTGTGGGCGCAAGCCGGCAGCGGAAAGATCTCAGCAACCTGATCACCACCTTCTCCGCGAATGATCCCCAGGTGCTTGTCACGATCGATCGTGAAAAAGCGAAGACGATGAGTGTTCAACTCGCGCAGATCACCAGCGCGCTTGGGGTCTTCATGGGGTCGGAGTATGTAAACGACTTTGACTTCAACAATCGCACCTATCGCGTCTACGTGCAGGCTGACGAGTCTGCCCGCATGCATGCCGATGATCTTCATAGCTACTACGTTCGCTCTGACCTGGGCCAGATGATCCCGTTGGACAACCTGGTCACAGTCAAGGAGAGCTCGGGGCCGCCGGTAATCTCGCACTACGATCTCTTCCGCGCTGTTGAAATTGATGGCTCTCCGGGTGCGGGTTATAGCTCGGGCGAGGGAATCACCGCGATGGAGAACCTAGCCCGGCAATCAATGATGCCCGGCATGCGCTACGAGTGGACAGGCCTTACCCTCGATGAAATCGAATCGAGCGGGCGGGCGCTCATCATCTTCGGGCTCGGCATCGTGGTTGTCTACCTCACGCTCTCGGCGCTCTATGAAAGTTTCGCGCTGCCGTTCATTATTCTGATGGCTGTTCCAATGGCCGTCCTCGGCGCACTGGGGCTGGTTTCCCTGCGCGGAATGTCGAACGATGTCTACTGCCAGATCGGTCTCGTGATGCTGATCGGCCTTTCGGCAAAGAACTCGATCCTCATCGTCGAGTTCGCCGAGCAGTTACGCCTCAAAGGCCGCTCCATTGTAGAGGCAGCGATTGAAGCAGCAGAGCTCAGACTGCGTCCGATCCTGATGACCTCGTTCGCCTTCATTCTCGGCGTCATGCCCCTTGTCTTCGCCGATGGCGCAGGCGCTCTTGGCCGCCGCTCGGTAGGAACCACGATCGTGGGCGGCATGCTGCTCTCCACCGTGCTCAACCTGATTTTTATTCCCGTGCTCTACGTGATTCTCAGCCGGCTGCTGAAGCGCGATGCGCCAAAAGACGCAGCGGCGCGCGAGGGATGCTGATCGCTTACTGCGGATTGTTGTGGGCGATCACGTCGTCCTTGATGCGGCTGTAGACGGCGCCCGAGACGACGCCGCGCGTAAGCAGCTCATCTTTTGAGCGGTAGGGCCTGAAGCGGACAATCCGCCCTGCCCAGCTTGGGGTCATCCCCGGCACCTTCAACAATTGGGTGGTCGTGGCGTGATTTATGTCGACGCGGTCCTCGGGAGGCGGAGCCTTCTTCTTTTGCGCAACTTGCGCCGGCGCGGACACGGCCACCAGCAGGGCCGCCCCGGCCATTAGAATTCGACGCCGTGTGATCACCTATCTATTTTGCGATTTAGCGCCCATCG
>JBATYG010000791.1:0-2407 GCA_049673945.1 Occallatibacter sp. | reverse complement strand
GGCCTGCGCCGCGACCGCCGTGCGCTTGCGCGCGCTTGCCGCCGAGGTTCTCTCCGCCGCCGCGGGCGGAGCCCACGACCTTGAGGCTCTCGAGCGTACTCTCACCGTTCTTGAAGAAAAGCTCTTCGCCGCGCGTACCGCTGCCGCCCCTGAAGCATTGCTCGTCAACCTCAAAGAGCACGCAGCACGCGAGCTCGCACCGTACCGCAGCCGCATGGGCGCCGTGCAGTTGCGCCAGGTCGAGCACCAGTTTGTCACCAAGCAGCTTCTCGTTCACTATGGCCTGCCTCGCCTCAGCCTCTTCTACATGAGCCAGCAATGACGGTTCCCATTTCGCAGCTCGTCCGCATTGAAAAGCCCATCTACGGTGGCGCATTTCTCGCGCGCCTCGAAGGCAAAGCCGTCTTCGTGCCTCTCGCGCTGCCCGGCGAAGAGGCGCGCGTCCGCATCGTTGACAACAAGAAGGGCTACGCCACCGCTGAAGTTGAAGAGATCGTCTCCGCATCGCCTGAACGCATCGCCCCGCGCTGTCCCTACTTCGGCCCATGCGGCGGATGCAATTACCAGCACGCCGGCTATGAAACCCAGCTCGCCTTCAAACAAGCCATCCTCCGCGAAACCTTCGCGCGCGCCGGCGTCGAGCTTTCAGGCGAAATCTCCGTGCTCGCCGGCGATCCCTGGGCTTATCGAAATCGTGTGCGCCTCGCGTTCGACTCCGCAGGCAGCCCCGGCTATCGCGGGCGCAGATCGCACGCCGTCATTCCCATCACTCAGTGCCCCATCGCGGCGCCGTCATTGATCGAAGTCGCGCTCGCTTTCGCAGAGATTCGCCGCAACCTCGCTCCCGCGCTGCGCGTCGGCGAGCTTTCACTCTTCTCGAATGCCGACGAATCCGAAATCCTCGCCAGCATTTCCATTCCGCATCGCACAAAATTAGATCTCGCGCGCGTTGGCGGCAGCCTGCGCGAACGCGTTCCGGCATTGACCGGCATCGAGCTCATGCTCGAATCCCAGGGCCGCGACCAGGCCGCGACCCTCGCCCGCTGGGGTGCGGAGTCGCTCGTCTATCACGCCGCAGGCATGGGTTATCGCGTCGACCACGGCGCTTTCTTCCAGGTCAATCGCTGGCTCGTCGATCCTCTCGTTGGGCAGGTCACGGCAGGCCATACCGGCGGTCTCGCGTGGGACCTCTTCGCCGGCGTGGGCCTTTTCGCGCGCCGGCTCGCCGCCGGCTTCAATCACGTCATTGCGGTCGAGTCCGCGCCCACAGCCATCGCAGCACTCAAGGCAAATCTCAGCGGAACCGCGGCCGAGGCAGTTGCCTTGCCTGCCCTCGATTTTCTGCGCCGCAACCGCGCAGCATCTCCGGACCTCATCGTCATCGATCCGCCGCGCAGCGGACTCGGCGCCGAGACAACAGATCAGCTCAGCGCGATCGCTGCGCCCGCCATCGTCTATGTCTCCTGCGATCCGGCAACACTCGCACGCGATCTGCGCGCTCTCACCGCCGCCGGCTACATCCTTCACGCCATTACTCTGGCAGACCTCTTCCCGCAGACATTTCACCTCGAGACCATCGTGGAATTGCGGCACGCCTGATACGCTGGGTGCAACAGAAGCTCTCCTCCTCCGGGCTCATGCACGCGGAACCAGAAAATTCCGGCCCAGCTCTTTCGCCATTTCGCGGCGCAGACCCTTCTATCTTCACCAGCAGGATTCCGCTCTTCCACGCCGCGTGGCTCTTCGCCTGCGGCATCGCGCTGGCCAATGCCGCATGGCTTCGTCCCGGCTTCGTGTTGCTCGCTCTTGCTTTCATCGCCGTGCTCTGCTGCATCGCCGCGCTGCGCGCCCAGCGCGTCGTGCCCATTGCCCTCGCTGCGCTCTGGTGCCTGCTCGGCGCCTGGTGCGCCGAGATGGAGCCGCAGCCAGCGCCCGCGCCTATCGTGGCGAACCTTTCCGACGGCCTGTTGCGCACCGTTGAAGGCACGCTCATCAGCACCGGTTCCGTGCAGAATGAAGCACCGGACAGCGACGACACAGACACCGCCGAAGGCCTTGTCCAGCGCGTCGATCTCCGCGTCTCTTCGATTGAATTCGTCGACGATAACGCGGACAGGCAGATGCCGGTTGCCGACGGCGCCGTGCGGATCACCGTCCGCTGGCCCGCCGGCACAACCGATGCCTCGCCCTTCCGTTGCGGTGAGCGCGTGCGCGCCCTCGTCCGCATGCTTCCGCCCGAGGTCTATCACACGCCCGGGGCATGGAGCCGCGCCGCCTATCTTCTCGACCAGGGCATCACGTCCACTGGCTCCGTCGACCTCGCGCACATCGATCGAATCGGCTCCGAGCCGCATCGCTCGCTCGCCTGCCTCTTCTCAGAGTGGCAGCATACCGCCAGCGCGCGCCT
>JBATYG010000790.1:0-2602 GCA_049673945.1 Occallatibacter sp. | reverse complement strand
GGTCGTAAAAGTGGCGCACGCCGCGCAGATCGCCTTCGCCTTCTTCACCAACATTGGCCAGCACCACAAGGGGCGCGGCCAGCGGGACGCCGGCATGGAGCAGCGCGTGCAGGATGGCGAGCATGCCCGCTACGCCGGCTGCGTTGTCGCAGGCGCCCGGCGCGCTAAGTTGCAGGGCGGCGCCGTTGCGGTTGATCACGGGAGTGAGCGTGGTTTCAGCGGGAAAGACAGTATCCAGATGCGCGGAGAGAACGATGACGGGTCCGCTGCTCTCGGGGGGCAGCGCAGCGGCGGGAAGAATTCCGACGACGTTGCCGACGGCGTCCACTGTGACTTCAGAGAGGCCGAAGTCGGCAAAACGAGCTGCCGCCCACTTGGAGCGCGCCTCTTCGCCGAACGGCGGGGCAGGGATGGCGACCAGAGCAGCCTGCCAGTTCATGATGACCTGCGAGTTGGTATGCATCCACGCAAAGGCGGCATGGACGGGCCGCTGGGCCGCAAGATTTGTAATCCGCGAGAATGCGGTGCTGCGTGAAAAGAGCGGCATACCTGATGGATTCAAGGTTAGCAGGGAACGCACCTATAGGCCGATACACCCTAGGGGTACTCGACTGAGCGAAGAAAGAGGCCGCACGCCGGCGCGGTAGGTCCGGCGGCGCTGCGGGATCGCGCGGCGAGAATGGCGGGAATATCTGATGGCAGCATCTGGCCGCGGGCAGCGTCGAGCATGGTGCCTACGATGTTGCGGACCATGTGATGCAGAAAGCCATTGCCGCGAATTGAATAAACGAACAGCGCCCCGGCTTCGCTGCTGCGCTCTTCCCACATTGAGCAGTAGACGGTGCGAATCGTCGAAGGTGCTCCGCCGGCGGATCGCGTAGTGAGATCGGCATCAGTGGCGGCGAAGGAGAGGAAGTCGTGTTCGCCGAGAAAGAACTCGGCTGCCTGCCGGAGCGCGGCGCGATCGAGAGGCCAGGGACAGGCGTAGACATAGCGGGCGAGGAAGGGCGGGCAGCACCAGGGACCGCCCGGAAAGACCCGATACTCGTAGGTCTTGGCGACAGCAGAGTGCCGCGCATGAAAGTCGTCGGACGTGACCACGGCTTCAAGAACACGGATGGAGCGGGGCAGGATGCGATTAAGCGCGCGCAGCAGACTTTCGGCGGGGATACGCGCGTTGAGGGGAAAGCTTGCGACCTGGGCGAGCGCGTGCACGCCGGCGTCGGTGCGGCCCGAGCCCTGCGGAAGCGGAGCCTCGCCCGTGATGCGCTGCAGGGCATTCTGGAGCTCGCCCTGGATTGTCACTGCATCGGGCTGCACCTGCCAGCCGTGGAAGTCAGTGCCATCGTAGGCAAGGGTGAGTTTCCAGGTCTGCGGAGCAGACGGGGCGGGTTCCCCTGGGGAAAGATGGGGTTGGGCGGAGTCGCGCATGAGTATCTGTTCAGATAACAGGGTAATTGACCAAATTGCGCGAAAAAGTGAGGGGCGTGAGTGAGTTATACTCAGCTTTTCGTGGCAAATCCCGATCGGATGGCCCCCGGAAGCGAAATCTTAAAGAGGGGAACGAAACGGGTACTGCGCGCGTATTGGCTGGAAGTGAGGCCCTGCGGCGCAATGCAGAGACAGAACCTGTTTTAACACCTCATAATCTGCGTCCGAAGAGGGTCTTTGGGCGTCTTGAAGAATGGCACCCCACATGCCTTTCGCAACTCGTGGAGAGGAAACATGCATTTGTTCGATATACGTGTGTCTGAGCAACAGGATGCGACTACTCGCCAGGTGAAAAGGCAGACAGGGAATCGGCTACGGGCGGTGGCGGCGGCAATGCTGACGCTTGCGACGAGCGTGCCAGGCATTGCGCAGCAGACTGCGCCAACCGAGTCAACCAATAAGGCAGCGTCGGCTCTTCCCGCGGCGCCTACGCCCACAGAGACGGTGCCCGTTGATTTGCGTCAGTCCAGCCGAGATTTCACAAAGCCGTCGGGACGACTGCTGGGCAACGTGATTAACGCGTACCGGCCGACGAAGATTGAACCTGCGGACTTCAACAACTCCGTCCGTGCGACCGAGCTTGTGAAGGACGGGAAGATCTACCTGAGCCTCTCCGATGCGCTCGCGCTGGCGCTCGAAAACAACTACGACATCGCGATCAGCCGGTATTACCTTGATATCGCCGACACGGATATTCTGCGAGCAAAGGCGGGCAGCCAGTTGCGCGGCGTAGGCGCCACGGTCCTGCAGAATACGCTCGGCGGCACATCGCAGACGTTGAGCGCAAGCGGTTCGCCGGGCACGGTGGGCGGCGCGACGGCAGGCGTCGGCGGTGTGGTGCTGTCGGTTGACGGCGCGGGACCTGTGCCCGAGCAGCGCGACCCGGTGGTGGGTGGAACGATTCAGTTCGAGCGTGCGAAGTCGCCGCAGACGAGCACGTTCTCACCGCGCGCATTTAACAACACAAACTCGTATGACTTCACGTATAGCCAGGGATTCGTAACCGGCACATCGGCGACTCTCGGGTGGAACAACAGCCGCGTAACCACGACCAGTCCCTTCAGTACATTCAGCCCCGAGGTTATGTCGAATTTCAAGGCGACCGTTACCC
>JBATYG010000789.1:0-5693 GCA_049673945.1 Occallatibacter sp. | reverse complement strand
GCGCCAAGAGCGCGCCCACGCCCGCCGATGGCAGCGTCGAAATAATCGTGATCGGGTGGATAAAGCTCTCATACAGCACGCCAAGCACGATATACACCGTCACCAGCGCCGCCAGAATCAGGATCGGTTCGTTCGCCAGCGAATTCTGGAAGGCCGCTGCCGTTCCTTCAAAGCTCGCGTTGATTGACGCCGGCAGCTCGATGCGCTGCTCCACTTCCTTCACCACTTTGACCGCGTCGCCCAGGGCTCTTCCCGGCGCGAGGTTGAAGCTGATGATGGTCGATGGGAATTGGCTCTGGTGCCCGATCGCAAGCTGCGTGCGCGTCTGTTCCCAGTGCGCAAGCATGCTCAGAGGAACCTGCGTTCCATTCCCCGACTTCACATAGAGATTGTTCAGCGTCGCCGGATTGGTCTGGAAGTTCGGCGCCACTTCCATCACCACGTGATACTGGTTCAACTGCGTAAAGATCGTCGATACTTGCCGCTGCCCGAAGGCGTCGTAGAGCGTGTTGTCGATATCCGCCATCGCAATGCCCAGACGCGCCGCCGTGTCGCGGTCGATCACAAGCTGTGCTCCCAGCCCCTGGTCCTGAAGATCGCTTGCCACGTCTGTCAGGTCCTTCTCCTTGCTCAGCTCTTCGACCATCTTGCGCGTGTAGGTCGCCAGTTCCGCCTGGTCGGGATCCTGCAGCGCGTACTGAAATTCTGTCCGGCTCACCCGGTCCTCAACCGTCAGATCCTGCAGCGGCTGCAGAAAAAGCTGAATGCCGTTGACCTTGCTCACCTTCTCTTGCAGGCGCCGAATTACAGCCGTTGCGGAAGCATCCCTTTTGTCAAGCGGCTTCAGAGTGATCTGAATGCGTCCCGAGTTCAGCGTCGTGTTCGTCCCGTCCACACCAATGAACGACGACACGTTATCCACTGCCGGGTCCTGCAGAATTGCATCGACCAGTTGTTGCTGTCGTTCCGCCATGCTGGTAAAGCTCACCGTCTGCGGCGCTTCACTGATGCCCAGGATCACGCCCGTATCCTGCACCGGGAAAAATCCCTTGGGAATGATGACGAATAACACCACGGTGGCCACAAAGGTCGAGATCGTCACCAGAAGAGTGATAAACCGGAACCTGAGAATGACCCGAAGCACGCGACCGTAGAAGGCGATGATGCGATTGAAAATATCTTCTGACCAGTGATAGAAGCGCGTTTGCTTTGCGTGGGCCTTGTCCTTCAGGATGAGTGAGCACATCATCGGCGTAAGCGTCAGAGAGACTACCGCCGAAACCAGGATCGTGACCGCCAGCGTGATCGCGAACTCGCGGAACAGCCGCCCGACCACGTCGCTCATAAAGAGCAGCGGAATCAGCACCGCGATCAGAGAAACAGTGAGCGACATGATCGTGAAGCCGATCTGCTCGCTGCCCTTGAGCGCCGCCTGGAGCGGGCTCATGCCCTCTTCAAGAAAGCGCGAGATATTCTCGATCATCACAATGGCGTCATCCACCACGAAGCCGGTGGAGATGGTGAGTGCCATCAGCGTGAGGTTGTTCAGGCTGTAGCCCAGCAGGTACATCACGCCAAACGTGCCTATGATCGAAAGTGGAACCGCGATTGAGGGAATGATGGTTGCGGCGAGATTGCGCAGGAAGAGAAAGATCACCATCACCACAAGGGCGATCGTAAGCATCAGTTCGAACTCGACATCTTTCACCGACGCGCGAATCGTGTTCGTGCGGTCAGTGAGCACATGCACCTGCACGCTTGCCGGCAGGCTCGTCTGCAGTTGCGGCAGCAGCTTCTTGATGCGATCAACCACCGCGATAATGTTGGCGCCCGGCTGGCGCTGAATGTTCACGATCACCGCCGGCTGCCGGTTCATCCACGCCGCCTGCTGGTCGTTCTCAGGCGCCTCCACAATTAGCGCCACGTCCGATGCGCGCACCGCCGCGCCATTGCGGTATGCCACAATCACCGGCCGATAATCGGCGGCCGTCGTCAACTGATCGTTCGCGCCAATCGTGTAGGACTGCCGCGCGCCGTTCAGCGTACCCTTCGCCTGGTCAACGTTCGCCGCGGCAAGAGCCGTTCGCACGTCTTCGAGGCTCAGATTGTAGGCCGCAAGCTGCGTCGGGTTTGCCTGGATGCGCACCGCGGGCTTCTGGCCGCCGGCAATCGACACCAGCCCCACGCCCGACACCTGCGAAATCTTCTGCGCCAGGTTCGTGTCGGCCGCGTCTTCCACCTTGTCCAATTGCAGCGAATCCGAGGTCAGCGCCAGCGTCATGATCGGCGCATCGGCGGGGTTCACCTTGCTGTAGATCGGGGGATTGGGAAGATCCTGCGGCAGAAAGCTGTTTGCCGAGTTGATGGCTGCCTGCACTTCCTGCTCGGCCACATCGATGTCTTCATCGAGATTGAATTCGAGCGTGATCACCGATCCACCGCCCGAACTCGTTGACGTCATCTGCTTCAGTCCCGGCATCTGCCCAAATTGCCGCTCGAGCGGCGCCGTCACGGACGATGCCATCACCTCGGGGCTCGCGCCGGGATAAAACGTGAGCACCTGCATGATCGGGTAGTCGACTTCGGGCAGCGCCGATACCGGAAGCTGCAGATATCCCACCGCGCCGGCGAGCAGAATAGCGAACATCAGCAACGAAGTCGCTACAGGGCGCAGAATAAAGGGCCGGGACGGACTCACTGCGCCACCCTCGTCCTTCGGCCATTCGCGCCACGCTGGGCGTCAGCCGCCGCCGGCGCCGTAAACAGTCCGTTATCGTTCGCGTTTTGCCCGCTCTGGCTCGCTGCATTGCCGGTATGCTGCCTGGCCGCGGCAACCGTCACTATCTGCCCGGGGCGCAGCCGTTCTGCCCCATCCACCACCACGCCTGTTCCCACCGCGGGGCCGCTGTCCAGGATGGTCACCTGCCCTTCGGCAAGCGCCACTTTCACCGGCACGACCGTTGCAACCGTGTTGCCCTTCTCGTCCTTATTGGTCGTCCATACGAATGTTCCCTGTACGCCGCTCTGGATCGCCGCCGAAGGCACGACCAGCGCATTCGGCCGGTTCTCCATGATCAGGTGGATATTCACAAACTGGTTGGGAAACAGCGATTCGTCCTGATTGGCAAAAACCGCCTTCAGCCGCGCCGTACCCGTCGTCGTGTCAATCTGGTTATCGGTCGTCAGCAGTTCGCCGCCTTGCAGCTTCTGCACGTCAGAGCGGTCGAAAGCATCCGTCTGCAGGCGCTTGTCGTGGTTTAGCTTCTGCAGCACCTGCGGCAGTTGCGTCTCGGGCAGCGTGAAATACACCGCGATCGGCCTCAACTGGTTAATGATCACCAGGTTCGTCGAGTTCGCCGTAATCACATTGCCGGGGTCTACGAGCCGCAGGCCGATCTTGCCGCTGATCGGCGCCTCTATGTAGCACCAGCTCAACTGGAGTTGCGCATTCTGCACCGCTGCCTGGTCCGCTTGGATCGCCCCCTCGTACTGACCAAGCGTCGCCTGGTTCGCATCCAACACTTCCTTTGAAACCACGCCGGCATTAAAGAGCGCGCTGTACCGCGCGTATTCTGACCGCGCGTTGTTCAGCAGAGCCTGGTCATGCGCCAGGCTGCCCTTCGCCTGGTCGAGGGCTGCCTGGTAGGGCTTGGGGTCGATCACCATGATTGTGTCGCCCTGCTTCACCTCCTGCCCTTCGGTAAACTTCACCGGCAGCAGTTGGCCGCTCACTCGCGCCTTCACCGTCACACTCATGTACGGGGTCACCGTGCCCAGCGCCGTCAGATAGACAGGCATCGACTTCTGTTGCGTGGGCACCACCTGCACCGGTACAGGACGGCTCATCAGCGCCGCAGCTTGCTTTTCAGTCTGGGCCTTCGCCGCCTGCTCATTCCGATAGATCCGCCACGCAACAAATCCCACCACTGCCAGGATCACGATGTACACAACCGCACGAATGGCAGGATTTCCCTTGCGGGCTGGCGGTGGAGGCGCGGTGGCAATGATGCCGGGCCGGTCAGTCTCGGTAGCGTCTTGGATTGGCATGGTTTGCTTCTCTGAATCTTCTCTCTGGTAAGTACCCGAAGATGCGGGAGGATTTCTGAAGGCGGCCATTCCGGAGGCGGCCTTCCTACTCGATTTTAGGACGCATAACGGGAGCTAAAGGTTTCGCGTCGCGTTCCCCCCATCCCAGCGTGCCTCGGCGTCTCCGTGTTCTGGTTTCCTAACCTGGCACCTGGTCCATCATCGGGTCTTGGCATCCAGCCCGGCGACAGGCTCGATCTTCAAGGCATCCAATATAATTGCAATGGACTAAACCCTGCCTCTTTTCACGAAGCTGCTGTGTGAGGACTCCTTAGCGGTGAGTACGGTCATAGCCGAATCAACGGATTTAGACCACCCACTTTGCGTCGATCTTGACGGCACCCTCGTCAAATCCGACACATTGTTTGATTCTCTCTGCCAGCTGGTGCGCTCAAATCCCTTCGATGCATGGAAAGCGCCTCTCTGGCTAGCCAAGGGCCGCGCCCACCTCAAGAGCCAGGTCAACCTGCGCGCGCCTCTCGATGCATCCCGCCTGCCCTACAACGCCACCCTGCTGGACTACCTGAACGAGCAGCGCCGCGGTGGCCGTCCTATCTACCTCACCACCGGAGCCGAAAGCGGCATCGCCGAGCGCGTTGCCCGGCACCTCGGCATCTTCAACGGAGTGCTCGCCTCCGACAGCGTGACCAACTTCACCCATAGCCGCAAACTCAACAGTCTTCAGGCCCGTTTCGGACACTTCGACTACATCGGCAACTCCCGCGCCGACCTGCCTCTGCTCTCGAACGCACGCGAAGCAATGGTGGCCAACCCTACCCTCGGTCTGCGTCTCTCCCTGCGCCTGCGCCCCATCGCCGTCGCCCGCACCTTCACTGACCAGCGCCCGGCCGTGAAAACCCTCTTCAATGCAGTCCGGATTCACCAGTGGGCGAAAAACCTTCTCCTCTTCGCCCCGCTCCTGCTGTCGCACAAGCTTGGCGGCGGGGCCCCCGCCAGGGCCGTCGCCGCCTTCTTCTGCTTCAGCTTCATCGCTTCGGCCAACTACCTCATCAACGACATGCTCGATATCGAGAGCGATCGCCTGCACCCGACCAAGCAGAACCGGCCCTTCGCCGCCGGTGACCTCGCCGTCTCTTCCGGCATTGTCCTCGTTTTCCTGCTCGCCGCGGCGTCGGTCGCGCTGTTGCCGCTGCTGCCGGCGGCTTTCGCCTTCTGGCTTGGCCTCTACGTGGTCACCACGGTTGCTTACTCCTACCATCTCAAGCGTGTCGAGATTGTGGACGTCATCCTGCTCTCGGGGCTCTATACCCTGCGCCTGCTGGCTGGCGGAGCCGCCACGGCCACGCCCATCTCTCAATGGCTGGCCGGATTTTCGACGTTTCTCTTCCTCTCGCTGGCCACCGTCAAGCGCTTCAGCGAGCTTGAAAACCTTCGCGAACGCGGTGCCACCGGGATGCCCGGCCGCGGCTACAACGTCGCCGATCTCGAGCAGATTCGCAGCTTCGGTACTGCCAGCGCCTATGCCGCCGTCGTCGTCTTCATGCTTTATATCGGGCGTTCTGACGTGGCACTGCTTTATCGCCATGCAGCGCGGCTCTGGCTCATCGTGCCGTTCCTGATCTATTGGCTCAACCGCGTCTGGCTGC
>JBATYG010000788.1:0-7380 GCA_049673945.1 Occallatibacter sp. | reverse complement strand
AGAACGTGCTGCTGCTCCTGGAGCATCCTCCAGTACTGACGCTGGGGCGGAATGCGCATCGGGCAAACGTGCTGGCCAGCGACCAGACGCTGGCGGCCCGCGGCGTAACTCTGCACGAGATCAACCGCGGCGGCGACGTCACCTATCACGGCCCTGGGCAGCTCGTCGGCTATCCGATCTTCGATCTGCGCAGCCTTCACAACGCGACAGGCCGCCGGCTGGGGCCGGTCGAGTTCGTACGAATGATGGAAGAAGCGCTCATCCGGCTCTGCGGCGTCTACGGTGTGCAGGCGGCGCGCGTAGCGGGATTGACGGGCGTCTGGTGCGGAGTCGGTTCCGGCGCGGAGCGCAAAATCGGCGCCATCGGCATTCATGTGGCGCGCGGCATCACCTCGCACGGCTTCGCCTTCAACGTGCGGACAGACCTCAGAGATTTTCAACTGATCAATCCGTGCGGCATTACGGATCGCGGCGTGACAAGTCTGGAGCGGGACCAGGAGCGAGAACTGGCTCGGCCGGAGGAACTGCCGGATCTGGAAACGATCGCGCACCAGGCCGCGCGGCACTTCGGGCAGGTCTTTGCGCAGCAGGTGCTGGCCGTCGAAAATCTTGACGCGCTGCGCAGGCAGGCGGCAGAGTTGCCCGAGGACCCCGCCCCCGCGACCGAACCGGAAGACACGCCTCTCACCGCGCCACGCGAAGTCGAGCGGCTCCACGGCGAGGCGGAACGCCCCGTGCGTGCGTGAGGGCAGGACACCCCCTGGGGTGTATCGACCTGGGTAGCCGTTGGCGATTTATAATCCCCGGGAACCCGAGCAGCAGGAACGCGGAGAGAGCGATCGATGTCGACCGATATCATCATGCCGCAGATGGGCGAGTCCATCTTTGAAGGCACCATCACGAAGTGGCTCAAAAAGACCGGCGATGCCGTCGAAAAGGACGAGCCGCTCTTTGAGATTTCTACCGACAAGGTCGACGCGGAGATTCCCTCGCCCATAGCGGGCGTGCTCAGCGAGATCCGGTTTCCTGAAGGCGCAACCGTCGAGGTCAACACCGTGGTTGCCGTGCTGCGCGCTGCCGCTGCCGGTGAACCCGCCGCCAAGGCGCCACAGGAGACAACGCGCGCGACGCAGGCCACCGCAGGCGCGGTCGAAGTGGTCATGCCGCAGATGGGCGAGTCCATCTTTGAAGGCACCATCACCAAGTGGCTCAAGAAAGCCGGCGATGCGGTGAAGAAAGACGAGCCGCTCTTTGAGATTTCCACCGACAAGGTAGACGCGGAGATTCCTTCGCCTGTGGATGGCGTGCTGACGGAAATTCGTCACGCGGAGGGCGACACGATTGAGGTGAATACAGTCGTCGCGGTGATCGGCGGCAGCAACATCCCTGCCGGTGCTGCCGGCGCAAAGATCCCGGCGCAGCATATTGCGGCACAGACGGCGAAGCCGGCCGCGGAGGCAGTCTCCACAGTCGTGGTGGTCGGCGGCGCCACCGGCGCCGATGGCGGAAAGATTCGTTCGTCACCGCTCGTGCGCAAGATTGCCGCCGAGCATAGCCTGGATCTTGCGCACATAGCAGGCACGGGATCGGAAGGGCGCATCACGAAGGAGGATATTCTCGCCTTCCTCGCAAAACCCGCCGCAGCCCGCGCTGGCGTGGCCCCGCCGCACACGGCGCACGCGGCGCAGATGGCCGATGCCGTCGTGCCCATGACGAAGATGCGCGCGATTATTGCGCAGCGCATGGCTGAGAGCAAGAGAACCATTCCGCACGCGCACACGGTGTACAAGGTGGATATGACGCGGATCGCGCGCCTGCGCGAGAAGGAGCGCGCGGGCTTTGAGCAGCGGCATGGCGTCAAGCTCACCTACATGCCCTTTGTTGCCGCGGCGACCATCGAGGCGCTGCGACATCACCCGATCCTGAATGCGTCGCTTGTCGAGCACAACATCCACTACCACGCCGGCATTCAACTGGGCATTGCTGTGGCTCTTGAGTGGGGGCTGATTGTCCCCGTGATCCGGCATGCCGAGACCGCGAGCTTCGCCGAGCTGGCCCGCGCGATCAACGACCTGGCGACCCGGGCACGCACCAAGAAGCTCATGCCCGACGAGGTAGGCGGATCCACCTTCACGCTGACCAACTCGGGCGCCTTTGGCGGCGAGTATGGAATGCCCGTGATCAATCCCCCGGAGTCGGCGATCCTGGCCATCGGCGGGCTGCGTAAGGAGCCGGCGGTGCTAACGGATGCCGAGGACAACGACACGATCGCCATCCGCGCCATGCAGTACTTCTGCCTGGGCTTCGATCACCGGCTGATCGACGGCGCCGACTCGGGAAAATTCATGACCGAGTTCAAGAACACACTGGAGAAGTGGGATCGCCCGATCGGGTAGAAGCTTTGTTGGCCGCCGCTCTCGCGCGGCCTACAGAACCCTCTCATCGTAAAGATCCGTTTCTCACTTGGGCATCCGTTCGTCACGTGCCCGAGGAGTGTGGCCGCATGCTCCCGCCCCTAGCATGAGCCTCGAAAATCGCGGAGACTGAGAGCAACACCGCCGCCGAATGCGGGTTCAATCGAGCAAAGGCCACGCCGTCGAAGAAGTCGGTGGGCCGTATGAATCAACTGAGGATCTCAAGAAATGAGAACGACTCTTCTGCTTTGCGCATTAGCCGCGCCCCTTGCTCTTGCTGGCTGCGGGCATCCAGGCTACGGATATGGCCCGCCGCCACCGCCGCCGAACGCCTACAACGAGATTGCCCGGCAGGCCTTCAACGATGGCTTCAACGCGGCGCGGAACGATATCGCGCACGGGCGTCCGCCAAATGCCGAGGCGCACAAGCGCTTCCGCAATCCGCCAGTGCCGGGCCCCGCGTGGGGCGATTATCGCCAGGGTTTCCGCGATGGTTATCATCAGGCGATGCACCAGGTGCCCCCTCCAGCCCGGTAACACTGATTAGGGTGTATCGCCCTAAGGCCCTCGGCGTGAGCCGCACCCCGGGGGCCGGTCGTGCCTTTGAGGGCCGGCCTTCGCAGGCTCTTCGGCTCATCTTTCAGGGCTCAATCTTCAGTCCAATGGATTGCATGAGCTGCAGGGCGCTGCGCGTCTTCGCAATGCCGGGGTGCAGTGTGTAGTCGAAGACGAGGCGATCGTTTTCGAAGCGGTCTTCGAAGCTGAAGTTGGCCGCGCGGCTGCCCATCGCCGCGGGTATGCGTGCGAGCGCGAGGTCGTGGGTGCTCACGATGCCGATGGCGTTGCGCGCAACGAGCGTGCGTACAACAGATTCGGTGCCGGCGAGGCGATCGTCGGAGTTGGTGCCCGAAAGCAGCTCGTCCAAAAGAAAGAGGACAGGCCTCGGGCCGCCCGCAAGATCGGTGATGAGCTTGATCTTGCGGATTTCGGCGTAGAAGCGTGAGACGCCGCCCGAGAGCGAATCCAGAACGCAGATGGACGCGGCCACCGCAAGCGGCGAAAGGCGCAGCCGTGTCGCGCGCACCGGCGCTCCGCATTGTGCAAGCACTGCGTTGAGGCCAATGGCGCGGATGAACGTGCTCTTGCCCGACATGTTGGGCCCGCTCAGGATCATCAGCCGAACGCCGTCGCCAAGGGTGACAGTGTTGGGCACGCTGCGGGCCGCGGGCAGCAGCGGATGCGCCAGGCCCTCGGCGTCAAAGAGCGCGGCGGGACCGGCAAACTCGGGAAAAAAGTCCGCGGGGTGTTCGTACGCGTAGGTCGAGAGTGAGACCAGCGCTTCGCATTCGCCCACAATCGCAAGCCACCCGCGAATCTGCGGCCCATACGCCCGCTGCCAGTTCTCGACCGAGAAAAGCAAAAGCGCTGACCAGAAGAGAAAAAGATCGAAGGGGCGGAAGAAACGGTTGTGACGGTGGCGCAGGTATTCGGCCATGCGCGCGAGCCTGCGAATCGCTGCCGAGGGAGCGACGCTGCCCACCTTGAGCTTCGATTGCAGACTGATCAGTCTGGATGCGGTGAAGGGTTCCTGCTCAACGAGGGTCAGCACACCCGCAAGAAGCTCGAGGTCTTCCGTGGCCGCTTCGGCAGCGCCCGCGGCTGCGTCCACGCGCGTATAGATGCGGTGAGCCCAGGCGAGATTGAGAACCGAGAGAAGGCCCGCCAGCCAACCGAGACCGTAGAAGTACCAGGCGAGAAGACTCATGATCCACAGGACCGCGAGTACCGCGGTGGTCACGCGGGTTGCGCGCGCGGAGAAAGCGGGCGCCGCTTCGCCCCAGGCTGCCAGCGCTTCAGCGTTCACGCCGGTGCGCACGGTGGAGCCGAGGAGAAAGAGCTGCTCGCGAAAGGCGATGCGCGGGGCAAGGTCGCCGACAGCATGTTGCCGCGCGACCACCTCATCCACGGGCGCCGCAACCATCAGCCACGCAGCAAGCGTCTCTTCGCCGGCGCGCGTGCGGACGCTTGCGAGCAGCTCAAAGAGCGATGCAGGTCCAAAGAGGTCGAGGTCGCGCGCGTACGGGTGCTCGGGATCGAGAAAGCGGTCGCCGCCCTCGCCGCGGCCGGCCCAGCGGTCTTCGAGCCGATCGACGCCTCGCTGGTAGAAGTCGATCGTGCGCGTGTGGATATGCAATACCCGCAGCAGCCGGTCGTGTAACACCGCGAGAACGATGTAGGCGGCGATTGGGATGAACAGAAGCGCGATGAACTGCGTGTAGTGCAGCAACGCAAAAGCCGCCGCCAGGGTAACCAGCCCCAGCGCCAGCTTCGCGGTGCCGTAGATGCGGTGGCGGCGCGCTTCGGCAGTGCGGGCAAGCTCAAGCTCGCCCAGGCGGCGGGCATAGAGGTCGGCGGGGACTTCGGTCATGCAAGAACTCTAAAGGAGAGAGCGTTCGCCGGCGAGGCTCGGCCTCAGGCGGATTCGGCAATCGCCATGTTTTGGGGCACAAGGGTAAAGGATAGGAATCGCTGCACGATATGGGCGGGTAGTGTCTCGCGGTTCTGCTTCGTCAGCAGCTCATGACCCGCGCCCGTCACCGGTAGCAGGCCGGTAGGCGCATGGATCAGGCCCAGAGCGGACTCGACTTCCGCGAGGGAGCCGAACGTGTCGCGGGTGCCGTGGACGAAGAGCGCGGGCGTCTGGATGGCCGAAAAGTGTCCGGTCCGCAGCTTTTCCGGCTTTTCGGGCGGGTGCAGTGGGTAGGAAAGGAAAAGCAGGCGGTTGACGAGGCCCGGCTGATCGGCCGCGAGCATCGAGGCCTGGCGTCCGCCATAGGAGTGCCCGCCAAGGAAGATGCGGCCGGGGGTTCTCTGGCGCATAAAGTCCACAGCGGCGTGCAGGCCAAGCCGGTCGCGCGCGCCGGTGCCGGGCGACGGCGGTCCGTGCGGACGTAGCTGGCGAAAGGGCAGGTCACAGCGCAGAACGGGCAGCCCCGCGGCGCAAAAGCCTTCTGCCAGAAGGACTAACAGCGGGGCGTTGCAGTTGGACCCCGCGCCATGCGTCAGGATAAGGGCATCCTCGCCCGGCTCGGCGGGGCGGTGCAGCAAGCCGCGGACGGGCGCTTCGGGGGTGGCAATATCGTGGATGACGAGCAGTTCTGAGAGCATGGGCACACAGTTCTTCCGTTATATAAGACGGCAAAAGACGAGGCGGAGAACGGCGCGCTCGCGTTTTCTTTTGCGGGACGATTTCAGAGCCCTGTCGGGAGCGGATGGGGAGCGCGCGTGTCTTCAGGAGTGAGGAAGCCGCCTTCGCCCAAGCAGGCTGGCGGCCGCGCGAAGTTGCATGCACATCACTCTACTCTCCTAGAGCGCCGGAAAAAGCAAAGCTGCGGCTCGGATACACATGCGCGCGGGAAAAAGGACGGTGCGGATTGCCTCCAGCCGCTCTTCGATACACTGAGGCTGGGATGCCGCACGCTCTGGCCTTTGCCGTGGAAGTGGCGACCACGGTGCTCACCGTGGCCGGGATCGGCTATTTTCTAGCGGCGCTCGTGGCGGCGCGCATCTTCATCCGTGAGCGCCGGCGCGCAGCGCAGGCCGCGCCCGCCCCAGCCCTGCACGGATTAGACTCACACGGGCCGAACCCGAACGAACCGGATGCGGGTGCGCCCGGCGTCAGCATCCTCAAGTCACTCAAGGGCCTCGACCCCGGAATGCTGGACGCCTTTCGCAGCCACTGCGTGCAGACCTATGCGGGCGACTATGAGCTGCTGTTTGGAATCTCGGACGCCGCGGAGCCGGCCGCCGAAGCGGTGCGGCAGTTGCAGCGGGAATTTCCGGACCGCGCGATCCGGATAATCGACTGCCCGCAACGTCTCGGCACCAACGGCAAAGTCAGCACGCTGGCGCAGATGGTGCCCGAGGCACGCTACGATTTTCTGCTGATCAATGACTCCGATATTACGGTGAGCCCGCGCTATCTCGAGCGCGTGATGCGTCCGTTTGCCGATCCGCAGGTTGGAATGGTAACCGCGCTCTATCGCGGCAAGGCCCATCGCACGCTCGCCTCACGATTTGAGGCTCTCGGCATCGCCACTGATTTCCAGGCCGGCGTGCTGCTCTCGAAGATGATCGAGGGCGGCCTGAAGTACGGCCTCGGCTCAACTCTCGCCGTGCGACGGGTGGCGCTCGAACGCATCGGCGGCTATGCGGCGCTCGCGGATTATCTGGCCGACGATTACGAGCTGGGCGCGCGCGTGGCGCAGGCCGGTTATCGGGTCGCGCTCACGGGCGAGGTGGTCGAGACCGGCGTTCCCGCATACGGATGGCGCGGCTTCGCGGATCACCAGATGCGCTGGCTGCGAACAGTGCGCGATGCGCGGCCGTGGGGGTACGCCGGGTTGATCTTTACCCATGGCCTTGCCTGGGCAGTGGTCAATGTCGTGGTCAGCGGCGTCAGTCCGCTGAGCCTCTGGCTGCTGGCGCTTAGCTTTTTCCTGCGGCTCGCCCTGGCCATGACATTGAGCACTGAGGTGCTGGGCGACCGCCAGGCCCTCGCGCATCTGTGGCTGCTGCCGGTGCGGGACATCGTGGCGCTGGGCTTGTGGGCTGCCGGCTTCGCCGGCGATGAGATTGTGTGGCGCGGCGAGCGGTTCCGGGTGAAAAACGGCAAACTGAGCCAGGTCGGATGATTTGGCAGAGCGCGAACTCTCGTCAATATTTACGACCAATCCGGGAACAACAACGAGAGACGGACTCCCTGACGCCGAGAGCGCTCCTTGCCTTGCCAGTGCGCGTGACCCCGCGGCCAGGCGGTCGAAGCGCCTGCCGCGCCGCGTCCCATGGACTTGCATCGCGACCAGCGAGACCGTCGTCAGGCAGTGACGGTTTTTCTTCGGATGAAGTGGTAGATGGCGAGGAGGAGGATCGCGCCCAGCACGGACATGATGAAGCCTGCGCTGGC
>JBATYG010000787.1:0-1853 GCA_049673945.1 Occallatibacter sp. | reverse complement strand
ATATCACGCGGGCTATGGCTACCGTGGCGGATATGTTGGGCGTGCACCCTATAACGGCGCCCGCTCGGGTGGAGCCTACGGTGGCCACGTGGGCACCTTCGGTGGCGGCGGCCGCGTAAGCAATGGTTTTGTCGGCGGAGCGCGCCCGAGTGGCGGCTTCGGCGGCGGCCGCCCGGCTGGCAGCTTTGGCGGCGGCGGCTTCCATGGTGGTGGAGGCGGTGGCTTCCACGGTGGCGGCGGTTTCCATGGCGGTGGAGGCGGTGGCTTCCACGGCGGCGGCGGCGGACACCGGTAGATCGTGAACTTACCGTTCTGAACGAGAAGACAATTTGTTGGAAGGTGGGCCCGTCTGTTTCGACAGACGGGCATTTTTTGTGCCGTTATCGCGCGAGGGAGGCGAGACGATCGGCAATGCGCTCGGCGGCGCCTGGATGGGCCTGCGTGCAAGCAGCAGAGGACATGCGGGCGAGCTGTGCTGGATCGGCGAGCAGCGCCGTCAGCGCATGCAGAAGGTTGTCTGGCGCGCCGAGATCCGGCTCCGTAAGCATCCTGGATGCGCATGCCTTTACCATCTCTTCCGCATTGCGTTTCTGGTGATCGTCCGCCGCTGCGGCAAAGGGAACAAGCAGGGAGGGCTTGCCGGCTGCGGCGAGCTCGGCAACTGTCGAGGCGCCGCTGCGGGACATGACGAGACTCGCAGCCGCAAAGCGGGCAGGCATGTCATCGAGAAATGCGCTTACCTGCCAGCGCGCTGGATCGGCGCCCGTGGCGGCAAAGGCCGCCTGTGCGGCGTCGGCGTGGCGCGCCCCGCACTGGTGCAGCACGGTAAGGCCGGGAACCGCGTCGAGCAGCGCGGGAAGAACTGCCGGCACGGCGTTATTGAAAAGGCGCGCGCCCTGCGAACCGCCAAAGATGAGCAGATGAGGATTGCCGCGATGGGGCGGGAGGTTAAAGAAACCGGGCCGCACGGGGATGCCGGTGACTTCAGCGTTGTTGAACCACTTTGCCGCTGCGGGAAAATTGATGGCCGCCGCCTGCACGCGCTTGCCGACGAGCCGGTTGGCAAGGCCGGGCATGGCATTGGGCTCAAAGGCCATGGTGGGCACTCGAAGCATGAGAGCGGCCGCCATGCCGGGACCGGAGGCATAGCCGCCGATACCGAAGACAACGTTCGGCCTGAATCCGCGGATAAGACGGCGGCAGGCGAAGATGCTGCGCGGCAGATCGGTGAAGGTGCGCAAACGCGTCATCAGCGAGACATTCTTGAGCGGGCCAACCTCGATGAGATGCAGCGGAAAACCGGCGTCGGGAACGAGGCGGGTTTCGAGGCCGCGCGCGGTGCCGACGAAGAGCACTTCGGCAGAGTGACGGGCTACGAGCTCACGCGCGACGGCGAGGGCGGGGATGATGTGTCCGCCGGTGCCGCCGCCGGCGATGAGTACGCGCAGGTTTGCCAACCACTGCCCCTTTCAAATGCAGCAGGCTGTCGCTGTAAAGACTCTGAGGCCCGCTGCATTCGATTGTGAAGGGCGCAACTGCGTCTTGCCAAATCCGAGCCGCTCAATGACCCACGGGTTTGTATTCCACGAAGAGATCGGGGAAATCTTTCCGGAGCGTCTCGACCTTCGGCCGGTCGCAAACGAGGATGTAGGGATTGTCAGGATGGTAGTAGGCGTAATCCTGATGGTAGTCCTCGGCTCGATAGAAGCCTTTGAGGGGCGTGACCTCGGTGACGATGCGGCGGGGAAACGCGTTGGCCGCCTGGAGCTGCTGGATATACGCGTCCGCGATGCGTTTCTGGTCGTCGCTGGTATAGAAGACGGCAGAGCGATAGGATGTGCCCACATCCCGGC
>JBATYG010000786.1:0-4358 GCA_049673945.1 Occallatibacter sp. | reverse complement strand
CAGTTATCCGAAGTGCATCGAAAGTTGCACGGGCCTGGCTATTGACAAAGGAATTTTCCGGGGCCTATTGTGACAAGGTTTTTCGGGACGGAGGAATCCCCCATGGCTCAGTTTGAATTGCAACCCGCGGAGCTGGAGTTACAAAAACTGGCGGACCAATGCTGGGAAAAAGCCGGCGAGCGGGAGCAGATGCTTGAGAGCGCTGCGTTTGAAGCCGGTGCGTCCATCCGCAACGGCGAATATACCCTGGCCAATCTTGAGGACGTTGTCCGCTGGAAATCAGAGCGGGTGGTGCACTACCTGATTGGAAACAGCGAAGCCAAGATTCGCAAGGTTCTCGCCATTGCCGCATCCCCTGATTCCTCCACGCGCAAGGCCGTCGAAGCGTTGATGGAGCTGCGGGGTGTCGATCTGCCTATCGCCTCGGCGATCCTGTCGGCCATCGCTCCTGAGCGTTATAACGTGCTCGATTACCGCTCGCTCGAAGCGCTGGGCCACGCGCGGCACGATGTCGAATTCTACGCCGAGTACGTCGCCTTCTGCCGCAGGCTCGCCGAGCGCGGCCTCGTCAAGCCGCAGAAGGACCTGCCCGGCGCCACGCCTCTGCACGCGCTTGAGCGCGCGCTGTGGGAGTGGTCGCGCAGCCGTGCCGAGCATCGCGTCCTCGCCTGAAATCGACGCGCGCGATAAAATCGCACCCGTGAGCCAATCCTTTGAAATCGGCCCGGTGCATGTCGGCACGGGAGAGCTGTTTCTTATCGCAGGACCTTGCGTGATCGAGTCCGAGGCGCACGTGCGGCGCATGGCCGAGGCCATTCAGCGCATTACGAGCGACCTCGGCGTGCCCTACATCTTCAAGGCCAGCTTCGACAAGGCAAATCGCACCAGCGTGAAGAGCTTTCGCGGCCCCGGACTGGTTGAGGGCACGCGCATTCTCGGCAGGCTTGCGAAAGACACGGGTCTGCCTGTGCTGACCGATGTGCACGAACCCGCGCAATGCGAGGTGGCGGCCGAGGCCGTGGACGTGCTGCAGATTCCCGCCTTTCTCTGCCGGCAGACCGAGCTGCTCGTAGCCGCAGGCAAAACCGGCCGCGCCGTGAACATCAAGAAAGGCCAGTTCGTTGCGCCGTGGGACATGACTCACACGGTTGAGAAAGTGCGCTCCACGGGAAACACGCGCATCTTTCTTACAGAACGGGGCGCGAGCTTCGGCTACAACACTCTTGTCGTCGATTTCCGCTCACTGCCCGTCATGCGGCAGGTGGCGCCCGTTGTTTTTGACGGAACTCACTCGGTGCAGCAGCCCTCCGCGGCCAATGGCGTGAGCGGGGGTCAGCCGGAGCACATTCCTCTGCTCGCGCGCGCTGCGGTCGCGGCCGGCGTCGACGGGCTCTTTCTTGAGGTGCACGACGACCCCGCGCACGCAAAATCCGACGGCGCCAATGCGTTGGATCTCAAGCTGCTGAAGCCGCTGCTCGAAACGCTGCTGGCAATTCACAAAGCGGCGAAGTAGCATCGAAGCGCGCTTATGGACAGACGAAGCTTCCTCGCCGGCGGAGCCGCCGTTGTCGCTGCGCACCGTGGCGTCGCAGCGCCGTTCGCCAATACGCCCGTCGTGCAGCCGACGGGCCTCGATCTCATGCGCCACCGCTTCGGCGTGAACTACACGCCCTCGCGCAACTGGTGGTTTTGCTGGAACGACTGGGATGCGGATTCAATCCGCCGCGATCTCGACGCCATCGCTGCGCTCGGTGCCGATCATCTGCGCATCATGCTCATCTGGCCATTTTTTCAGCCCAATCCCCGGTGGGTGAGTCCGCTGCATCTTGCGCGCCTCGACCAACTCGTCTCCCTCATGGGCGAGCGCGGGCTCGACGCCCTAGTCACCGTCTTCACCGGCCAGTTGAGTGGCTGGTATTTTCTGCCCTCGTTCAATCGCCTCTCCGAGGGCTTCTATACCGACGAGACGATGGGGGCGGCGCAGCAGCTCTTCATTCGCGAGCTCGGGCGCACGCTGCGGCCACACACAAACGTCATAGGGTTCGACTTCGGCAACGAACTCAACACCTGCTGGAAAGCCCCGACACGCGACGGCGACGCGTGGATGGCCCGCACCTTCGCGCTGATGCACGAGGTTCTGCCGCACCATCTGCACGTCAACGGCGTCGACCACCATCCGTGGTTCGAAGTCGATACTTTTTCGCCCCATGCGCTCGCGGCTGCACAGTTTCCAGTCATGCACTGCTATCCCTACTGGACCGGCGCTATGCGCTACGGCGGCGCGATGGACCCGCCCAGCGTGAAGCTGCTCGCCGGCATGGCCGCGCTGATCCGGTCCTACGCCGGCACGCAGCAGAAGCCTGTCTGGGCCGGCGAGTTCAATACCTGCATCAAAGAGTTGCCCGAGAAGGGGCAAGCTCAGTGGCTCGAGAAAGCGGTGCTCACCGCCATCGAGCAGGGTGTGAGCTGGTTCAGCTACTGGGATACGCACGACGTCGACCGCCGCTTCGAATTCAACCCGCTCGAATACACCCTCGGCCTGCTGACCAACGATGGCCGCGTCAAAGCGCAGGGCCGCGTTTTCAAACAGCTCGCCGACGCCTATCGCGGCAAACCGGTGATCATCCCAAGGAGCACGCTGCCCACGCCGCCCTCTGCGCGTACCATCGACGGCACCTGGCGCTGGCTGCTGGACTGGATGGGCTGGAAGCCGACGCCTTGAATTCCGGCTGATACCATTTCCGCATGTCTGCCTTCCTCACCCGCAAAGGCCTTTTGTCAGCCTCGTGCCTGTCGACTTCCCTTATTTTCACGTTAGTCTCGGGCTTGCCCGCTGCGCACGCGCAGGCAGTTTCTTCTCCCGAGCAGTCGCCGCATCGCGCGCGTATCGAACAGGTCTTCGAGGGGCTCGGCCACGGCCGCTCTATCGGCGAAGTCGCCGTTTCTCCAGATGGCAGGCGTGTCGCATGGATCGAGGGCCGTGGCGAGGGTCTTCTGTCTGTTGCGCCGATCGCCGACCTGAGCAAGGCCGAGCGCGTGCCCGTAACGCTGAGCAGTCCCGTGCAGCACTGCCGCCAGAGTGAAGCCATCTGGGCGCCGGACTCGAAAGCGCTCGCCTTCTTCTCCAACTGCGAGTCACCCGGCGGGCAGATGGAGCTCTATCTCAGCAAACTCGACGGCACTCCCGCGAAGCGTCTTACCGAACTCAAGGGCTACGAAAGCTCGCCTGCTTTTTCGCCGGACGGCACGAAGATCGCCTTCCTTTATGTTGAAGGCGCAACGCGGCCGGCCGGCGCGCTCGCGGCGATGAAACCTTCTTCCGGCGTCATCGGCGAAGAGGGAATCGAGATTCAGCGCGTCGCCATGGCTGCGGTCGATCCCGCGGCACCCGCAGCGCCGCAGCAGGTGACGCCCGCCAATCTGCATGCGTATGAATTCGACTGGGCGCCGGATTCGCAGGGCCTTGCCTATATCGCCGCCCAGCCGCCCGGGGAGAACAACTGGTGGGTCGCAAAGCTCTATACGCAGAAGATCGGCGGACCGGCGAGAGCCATTCTCGCCCCGACAGAGATTGCCGGCCCGCTGCACAATCTGCAGATCGCCGTTCCGCGCTGGTCGCCCGACGGCAGCCGCATCGCCTTCATCGGCGGCCTCATGAGCGACCAGGGCTCTACCGGCGGCGACATCTGGATCGTCTCCGCCGAGGGCGGCGCGCTGCGCGATCTTACGCCCGGGCGGCAAAGCTCTCCCGCCTGGATCGAGTGGGATGGCAACCACCATCTCTTCGTGAGCGAGTTCGCAGGTGGCAGCAGCGATCTTGTTCGTTTCCAGATCAAGGGCGATCAGCTCGCCGATGAGTCGCACATCATCAGCATTCCCGGGTCGGTGGGCGATGGCCGTCTCGAAGGCAGCCTTTCTTCCACCGCCGATCGTTCCCTGTGGGTCTTCAGCGCCAGCTCCTTCGAGCGGCCGCCTGAGATCTACTCGGTGCATGCCGGCAACGTCTCGCCGGTTGCCGGCTTCGCTGGCATCACGCAGCTTTCTCATGTGAATGATGGCGTCGTGCCGGTGTGGGGCAAGGCGGTGTCGCTTGACTGGAAAAACGAGGGTTACGATGTGCAGGGCTGGCTGCTGCTTCCGCAGGACTACGATCCTCAAAAGAAGTACCCCCTCATTGTGGAAGTGCATGGCGGGCCGGCGGCCCTGGTGGAGCCGCGCTGGGGCAGTGGCGGTGGTATCAGCGCGGTGGCGCTTTCCGCGCTTGGCTATTTCGTGCTCGCGCCAAACCCCCGCGGCAGCTACGGGCAGGGCGAAGCTTTCACTCAGGCCAATCGCGAGGACTTTGGCTACGGCGATCT
>JBATYG010000785.1:0-8046 GCA_049673945.1 Occallatibacter sp. | reverse complement strand
GATCTGCGCCATAGTCTCGTGCGCGCGCTTCGCAACGTCTCTCGCCCCGCGGCTTTCGATCGCAAGCATGATTGTCCGAACGTCGGCGGCCGTTACAGATTCAATGAACTTGTGACCGATGGCCGGGAAGACGTCAGATTTCAGGCGCTTCAAGACGTAGTCTGCGTGGCGCGGGGACTTGCCGACGGCCCACCATTCCCACCACCTGACGGCGACTTTTTGAAAGCTATTTTCTGCTTCGCGCAGTCATGCCTCGGCCTCTCTCTTATGTGCGTCTGCCAGCTTCTGTTTTGCGTCGGATTCGGCCTTGCGCTCGGCCATCGGATCAACGCCGGCGGCCTGCATCTTGCGGACGGCGACGAGCTGCTCTCGCGCTTCGGCAAGAGTCACGAGCGGGTACTCGCCAAGCGCCATCAGCTTCTCCTTGCCATCGAACCGATAGCGCCATCGCCACAGCTTCGATCCGCCGGGATTCACCAGTAAGAAGAGACCCTCGCGGTCGTACATCTTGTAGGGCTTCGGTTCCGGCTTTGCATTGCGGACGGCGGTATCTGTCAGCGCCATTCTTCACCTCGCAGACGGGGTATCGCGTCGTACCCCACTTTTGAGAGGAATTGAACCCCAATCCATACCCCACTTTTTCGGAGGCTGCAAGCACACCTCGGCGCACGTCTGCGAACGTGAGATTAGGCTAACCATCTGATTCTATTGATAATTTTGAAGTGCGGAGAGGTATGAGGAAGTGCGTTATTGGCTGCCCCCCAGGGATTCGAACCCCGATATGCTGATCCAGAGTCAGCTGTCCTGCCGTTGAACGAGGGGGCAATTGTAAAGAAGCGGAGGACTGCTTGCGCATTCTCCTGTTTGACCATGTTTAGGAACAGGCGCCCATTTGTGAATGGCCAACCCCTCAATCATAAAGGGGAATTGTTCTGGCGGTCAAACCACCCCATCTGCCGGTAAATACGACGGCAAGAGGCCGATTCATGGGCGTTCCTGCGCTGTTCCAGTACCCCTCCGGTTTCCGCATTCATGTAAAATCGGACCCAGCGAATGGAAACTTTTCTCAATCTCGCATGGCTTCTCCTTGCGTTGTCGAGTATTTGCCTGTGGGCACGATTCGAGCAACGAACGGGGACGGAGAGGCGGCTGCCCATCGTCGCGCTCCTCATGCTGATCGTCATATTGTTTCCCGTAATCTCGGTTACTGACGACCTCTGGTCTCTTCATAATCCCGCCGAAACCGATGTCCTGCTACGCCGCGATCACCACGGCGTGTCCACCGATACCGTCGCCGTGGCCTGCCCCTACCTCTGTCAGCCGGAGTTCGCAGAGATAGTCCTGGTGGTCTGGCACATCGGCACGGTTGAGAATCGGCCGGTCTCGTCACCGCCCTCTGCGCCATTCGCTGCCATTCAGAATCGACCTCCGCCACCGACCGCCTGACAGATTCCTTCCTCCTTAGTCACGCAAGAACATCTCTACTTTCACACGCCTCGCCGCTCATCTCTCTAGGCGAAAGGATGCGTATGAAGCGGTCATTCTCCCTGTTCGGCTCCGCCGGACGAGCCCTCTTTCTGCTTGCAGCTCTTCCCTGCTGCGCGCAGGAAAACCTCTCCTGGCAACAGGTCAAGTCGCACTTCGAATCGGCGAATCCTGCGCTCAAGGCAGACGCTCTCGGCGTCGATGAAATGCGCGCCGAACAGGTTACCGCATTCCTGCGGCCCAATCCGGAGTTCACGCTCGCCTCCGATGGCACTCAAATCGCGCCCCACAATGGCTTGTGGCAGCCCCTCGTGGGCACTGATGTGGTGCCCACCCTCAGCTATCTTCACGAGCGCCAACGCAAACGTGAACTGCGTCTGCAGAGCGCAAAACAAGGCACGCAGATTGCCGAAGCTCAACATGCCGACTTGCAGCGCACACTCGAATTCAACCTGCGTGAGGCCTTTGTCAACGTCTTGCAGTCGAAGGCGCTGCTCAGTCTTGCCACTGACGATCTCGGATATTACGACCACGTTATTGCGATTGCCCGCGACCGCTTTCACGCCGGCGATATAGCGCAAATCGATCTCGATCGCATCGAGCTCCAGCGTGTGCAGTACGAGACCGAAATCCAGACCGCAACCGTCAATCTGCGGACGGCGAAGATTCGCCTTCTCCAGCTCCTTGACGATCGCACGCCGGTCGATCAATTCGATGTATCCGGCGCATTCGATTTCTCCGCCGACCTCGGCCCCATCGATAACTTCCGCCAGATCGCTCTCGATGCGCGCCCTGATCTCCAGGCTGCCCTTCAGGCCATCCAGCAGGCCAGGACAAATCACCAGCTGGCCATCTCGAATGGCACCGCGGACCCCACCTTCAGCGGCTGGTACACGTGGAATGCCTCCAACAACAATCTCAATGCCAACCAGACAGTCGGCGCCAGCGTCAGCGTTCCGCTCCGCATCTTCGATCGCAACCAGGGAGAAAAGCAGCGCACCCTGATCGACATTGACCGCAGCAATCAGGTCAATGAAGCCACCCGCGCCCAGGTTTTCAGCGATGTTGACTCCGCCTATGCGCAGGTTGAAAGCACTCTTGCGCTTCTCACGCCTTATAAGGACAAGTATCGCGACCAGGCCACGCGCGTGCGCGAAACCATTACCTATTCCTACCAGCATGGCGGCGCATCGCTGATGGATTTTCTCAACGCCCAGAGCGATTATCGCGCCGTGCAAGAAGCATATCTCCAGCTCATCGGCTCCTATCTCATTGCAGCCGCACAGCTCAATCTTGCCGTAGGACGCGAGGTCCTCCAATGACAAGCATCTCCTTTCCCAGAACTGTCGCCTTCCCTGTGCTAGCCCTTTGCTGCGCTCTTTCCGGTTGCAAACATGATGAGCATGCCGATACTTCCCCTCCCCCAGCCAAGGTCGTCGAGGTCTCTGATATGAGCCTCATCACGATTGACAGCAACGATGTGTCAAAGTTTCCCATTGTCCGAGCAGGTCAGATCGACCTCCCTGCCGAAGTCAACGCCACTGGCACCGTGGCTCCTGATATTTCGCGTGAAGTACCCGTAATTTCACTCGCCAACGGTCGCGTCGTTGAAATCAAGGCGAGGCTCAATGATGACGTGAAGAAAGGCCAGCTCCTTTTTAGCGTTCAGAGCCCGGATATTGTGAACGCATTCAATACCTATCTGAAGGCAGTGAACGACGAACACCTTGCGGAGACGGCTTATATACGCGCAGACGATCTTTTCAAACATGGCGCCATTTCGCAGGCAATGCTTGACGAGGCGGAGGATGCGCACAAAGATGCGCAGTCAGACCTGGCAGCGGCCACAGGGCAGCTTAACGTTCTCGGAATCGATAAAGATCATCCCGGCAGCGTCGTTCATGTCTACGCGCCGATCTCTGGCGTCATCATCAGCCAGAACATCACCGATGCAGCAGCGGCAGGCGCTTCGCTCTCCGGCTCAGCGACGGCGTTTACGATCGCCGATCTCAGCCATGTGTGGATTCTTTGCGACGTCTACGAGAACGATCTTCCCAAAGTCCAGGTTGGCCAGCTTGCCAGCATCACAATCAACGCCTATCCGAATCGCACGCTGGCCGGCCGCGTCAGCGATGTCGGCCCAATTCTCGATCCCACTCTTCGCACCGCCAAGGTGCGAATCGAGATTGCCAATCCCGGCATCCTGTGTCTCGGAATGTTTGTTACC
This sequence comes from Occallatibacter sp., assembly GCA_049673945.1. Lineage (GTDB taxonomy): Bacteria > Acidobacteriota > Terriglobia > Terriglobales > Acidobacteriaceae > Telmatobacter. The sequence goes on along the minus strand of JBATYG010000785.1, from coordinate 4,334 downwards.
GCAACCTTCTCGAGCATCCGGAAAACGACACAAACCGTCGTCCCCGCCGATGCCGTTCTTCATCTGCACGATCGTGACTGGGTTTATCTCCCGGCCGGTGGCAATCAATTCCGGCGAACCGAAGTGCATGCCGGCAAAATCATAGACAACGATCGACAGCAGGTCGTCTCCGGAATCCAGCCCGGCCAGCAGGTTGTTTCCAACGCGCTGTTGCTTGAGACTGCGGGGAACCAGTAGATGATTCGCGCCCTCGTTGATTTTGCGCTTAAGAATCGTTGGCTGGTACTCGGCGGCGTAATCGTTCTCACCGCGTGGGGCGTCGTCGCGTTCCGCAACCTGCCCATCGAGGCTTATCCCGACGTCGCCAACAATTACGTGCAGATCATTACTCAATGGCCGGGCCGTAGCGCCGAAGAGATCGAGAGACAGGTCACTGTGCCGATTGAAATTCAGATGGCCGGCATCCCTCACCTTACCCACTTGCGCTCTACGACCCTGGCAGGGCTTTCCAGCCTGATGCTCATCTTTGACGACAGCTCAACCAGCGACCTCAATCGCGAGCATGTTCTCGAACGACTGAATCAGGTAAGCCTGCCAAGCGGCCTTGTGCCGCAAATGGGCACTGATTGGAGCCCCGTGGGCCAGATCTATTGGTACACAGTCGAGAGCACCAACCCCGCGTACGACGTTATGGAGAAGAAGTCCCTTCAGGACTGGACTCTCGAAAAGTCGTTCAAGAGTGTCGACGGTGTCGTGGACGTTTCGAGTTTCGGAGGACCAACGAAGGAGTACCAGGTACGCCTCGATCCCGATAAGCTCATCTCCTACGGTCTCTCGATCAGCCAGGTTGAGCAGCAACTGGCCAACAATAACACCAACGGCGGCGGCAGCTTCATCGAACAGGGCGCCCAGCAAATCAACGTTCAGTCGCTCGGCCTCTACTCGAGCGTGCAGGACATCGAGAACACCGTCGTCAAGTCCTCGAATGGCGCGTTCATCCGCATAAAGGATATCGCCACAGTTGCGCAGGGACCGAAAATACGCCTTGGCCAGATTGGGCGCGCGATTCACCGTCCGGATGGCACCATCGTCGACAAGCCCGACGCCGTCGAGGGCATCGTACTCCTTCAGAAGGGTGATGACTCCGACCCCGTTCTGCAGGGCATTCATGAAGAGGTCAAAAAGCTCAACGCAAATATCCTGCCCAGGGGCGTCAAGGTGGTTCCCTTCCTCGATCGCTCCGACCTGGTGAAATATACCGTCAAGACGGTTGAAGACAACCTCACTGCCGGGATGGTTCTGGTCTCCATCATTCTCTTTCTTTTCCTCGGTAATGTCCGCGGCGCGATGATCGTGGCGCTTACCATTCCGTTTGCCCTGCTCTTTGCAGCCATCTGCCTCGACCTCATCCACATCCCCGCAAACCTGCTTTCGCTCGGCGCGCTTGACTTCGGTATGGTCGTCGATGGCTCCGTCGTCATGATTGAGAACATGGTGCGCCACCTCGCTCATCCTGACGACACGCGCACGCCTTCCCAGAAAATTCGTGAAGCGGCTCACGAAGTTCAACGTCCGGTCTTCTTCGCACGCGGAATCATCATCACCTCCTACCTGCCAATCTTTACCCTGCAGGCAGTTGAAGGCCGGCTTTTCAAACCCATGGCCTGGACTGTGAGCTTCGCCCTCGTTGGCGCTCTTGTCTTCGCGATCCTCGTCGCGCCGGTGATGGCCAGCTTTGCCTTCCGCAACGGCGCCAAAGAATGGCAAAACCCCGTGATGGGATGGCTCACCCGCCACTACCGCACTGCGGTGCGGGCCGCGATTCTCCACCGCAACATCACCTTTGGCATTTCGCTCGCGCTCTTCCTCGTCGCGCTCTACCTCACCTTTGGCGGGCCGATCGGCTCGGAGTTCCTGCCACATCTTGACGAAGGCTCACTCTGGGTACGCGGCACTCTGCCCCCGAGCACCGGCCCGACCACCAGCATCGATTTCGCCCAGAAGGCGCGCATCGTCATGGCATCGTTTCCCGAGGTGCGTCAGGTGGTCAGCCAGGTTGGCCGACCAGACGACGGCACAGACACGGCCGGTTTCTTCAATACCGAATACTTTGTTGACCTGAAGCCCAAGGACGAGTGGCGGCCTGCCTTCCACCAGAACAAACGAGATCTCACCCTTGCCATCGACAAACAGCTCTCCCGCTTTCCCGGCGTAATCTGGAACTACTCGCAGCCCATCTCCGACAACATGGAAGAGGCTGTCTCCGGCGTCAAGGGTGAGCTTGCGGTAAAGCTCTACGGCGACAACCTGCGCACGCTCGAAAGCACCGCAGAGCAGATCCAGGGCCAGATGTCGAGGGTTCGCGGTGTCGCCGACCTCGGCATCTTCCGCATCGTTGGTCAGCCTAATCTCAACTTCACCGTCGATCGCGAGGCCGCCGCGCGCTGGGGCATCAACGTCGCGGATATTCAGGACGCGGTGCAGACCGCCGTCGGCTCCAACCCCGTTACGCAAGTGCAGCAGGGCGAGGCCCGCTATGACGTAACGCTCCGATATCAAAAGCAATATCGCGACACGCGTGAAGCCATCGAAGACGTACGCCTGCTCTCTCCCTCAGGCGAGCGCGTCTCTCTTGCTCAACTCACGCATGTCTCGACCGATGATGGCGCTGAAGCAATCAACCGTGAGAGCGGCCAGCGCTATATCGCGATCAAGTTTTCGGTGGAAGGCCGCGATCTTGGTTCCACGGTGAAAGAGGCGATCGGCAGGGTGGCAAACAATGTGCATCTGCCTCCCGGTTATCACCTTGAGTGGGCCGGCGAATACGCTAGCCAGCAGCGAGCGGACAAACGCATGGCGCTCGTGGTCCCAATCACCATCCTGGCCATCTTCCTCATCCTTTACACAATGTTCCGGTCAGTCAAATGGGCCGTGCTCATTCTTGTTTCAGTAGTTATGTCTTCGGTCGGCGGCCCGCTGGCTCTTTTCCTCACGGGTACCAACTTTTCGGTCTCTTCGGCCGTGGGCTTTCTTGCCCTCTTTGGCGTCTCTGTTGAAACCGGCGTCATTATGATTGAGTTCATCAACCAGTTGCGCGCACGCCGCAGAGGAATGGAAGAATCCAGTGAAACGCATATTATCGAAGCTGCAGTTGAAGGCTCCGTCCTGCGTCTCAGGCCCGTCATGATGACAATGCTCGTGGCCACTCTTGGCCTGCTGCCGGCCGCGCTCTCCCATGCCATCGGCTCTGACTCGCAACGGCCGTTCGCCATCGTCATCGTCGGCGGATTGCTCGCCAATCTCGTCATCGGCGTCTTCCTCATGCCCGCCCTCTATGTGTGGATGGCGCGCCAGGATGACAACCTGCCCTTAGCCGAAATCAGTGAAGACTTCTAAGATCCAGGACTACTCCTCGCGCAACACTTCAAGCGGGCGTAGTCCAAGGATTCGGTAACTCGCAATCCATCCCGTCGCCGTGGCCAGAATCGCCGTGCCCACCAGTGCGCCCAGAGTTGCGTACCAGTCAACGTGGAACTTCAGATCGAACCTGTGCAGCATCACCCGCGTAAGAATGTTGGCAAACACCACGCCGACAGTTCCGGCCAGCAGCCCCAGCACGCTGAACTCCACGCTGAATGTCCGCACGATCCTCATCCGCGTAGCGCCCAGCGTCTTCAGCACAACCGCCTCGCGCATTCGTCGGAATCGCGCACTGGCAATGCTCGATGCCAGAATCATCACTCCTGCGAGAATCGAAAAACCTGCCAGAAAGCGAATGACATAGGTAATCTGATCCACCACCGACTCGATGCGGTCCATCATGTCGGCAAGGTTGATCACCGTCACCGTGGGATAGGCCGCAAAGAGAGCGCGCTCGAGCGCCGCAACCTGGCCTGTCGCAACGTGCACACCCCCATACCACGTCGCTGGCTCATCTTTCAGCAGTCCTGAAGGCAGCAAAAAGCTCACCCTGCTCGCCGGATGCTCCCCGTCCGCACGATAGAGTACCGCTACCTTCAGATTCAGAGTGCGGTCACCCACCTCCAGTTGCACCGGGGATCCGATCCGCAGGTTCAGCCGCTTCGCAGTGCCCTCGCCCACCGCAAGTTCCTGCGCGTTCGCGTCCTTCCACCACTTTCCCTCAATCACCTTGTCGCCCGCCGGCGCCGTATCGGCCCAGCTCAGCTCGGCGTTCTCGAGCATGCGGCGCGGAAAATGCTGATCCTTGAGCTCGTCGAGCGTCTTTCCGTTCAGCGCCCTGAACCGTCCGCTCACAACCGGCATCATGTCTGCCTCTGCCACGCCCGGCTGATGGTGAAGAAAGGCCTTCAACC
>JBATYG010000784.1:0-2959 GCA_049673945.1 Occallatibacter sp. | reverse complement strand
CTTGTGATCTTTCCCTTCGAGGAAGCGTTTTATCGCGAGAACGGCGTGAAGGCCGAATTCGTCGGCCACCCGCTTGCGGAGCTGCCCATGCCGGCGATCTCGCGCGAGCAATTTGCTGCAGCCGCCGGCATGAATCCCTCCCGTACGTGGATCGCTCTGCTGCCCGGCAGCCGCCCCCGCGAAATTCGCGACAACCTGCCCGGCATGCTCGCCGGAGCTCGCCTGCTCAGCAAGCAGCGCAACTTCGATTTCATCCTGCCGCTGGCGCCTACGCTCGACACAGATCAGGCGAGTGCAGTTGAAGACCTGGTTCAAAAGAAAGCCGCGGGCCTTTCGATTCACTTTTGCAAGGATGCGCGGGCAGCGCTCTTCCATGCGCGGGCATCGGTTGTGGCCAGCGGCACGGCCACCGTGGAGGCCGCGCTGATCGGCAATCCTTTCATCGTGGTCTACCGGGTTTCGCCGCTCACGTATGCGATCGCGAAGCGGGTGGTCACCGTACCGCACGTCGCCATGGTCAACCTGATCGCTGGCGGCCGCGTGGTTCCTGAACTGATTCAGAATGACTTCACTGCGGCAAATATCGTCCAACATATCGGGGCATTGCTACCAGATGGGCCTCACCGCGAGTCCATGATGATGGAGCTCAGTCGCATTCGCTCACTTCTGAGCACCGGCCCGAAAGACGTGCCGAAATATGTGAATGACGCGTCCGGAGCTATCGACAGGGTGGCGGCAATTGCTCTTGAAGTCCTCGGTATCACTTCTCCAGTCCCCGCATCCGTGCAATTCTGAATGGGTGGCTGAGACGGGCCAGCAATCCGCCGGCGGTTATTGACGCGCTTGACCAACGACTGACATGGGTTCGAGAAAGCGAATGAAAATATCTGGATCGTTTCTGCTCCGCTTTTTGAGCGCTTTTGTGATTCTGGCCGCTGCCCTGGGGCTCATCTGCCACCTCGATGCCCAGCGCCCTGAGCGGTCCGCGCTCACGATCACAGGTTATGTGATCGATGCCGAAATCGACACCGCAACCCACCATCTTGCCGCGAAGACCGTCGTCGCCTTCACCCCAGGGGAGGGCGCCGACGAGGTGAGCTTCGGCTTTCACCCCGCGCTGAAGATCACGAAGATTACCGACGAAGCCGGCAAGCTGCTCACCGGAGAGCGCCTTGCCGACGGCACCATTCGCGTCACGCCCTCCAAGTCCTTTGCTTCGGGACAAAGCGTCCGCTGGACCTTCGAATACGAAGGCGTGATCACGGGCAAGGAAGACGGTCCTGTCGAGGGGCTGAAACTGGCCGCAATCCAGGAACCGATCACCTATCTGCTCTACCCGGCACGCTGGTTCCCCACTTCCGGCTATTTGACCGACCGCTTCACCGCGCAGATTCACATCAAGGTTCCGCAGGGCATGAAGGTCTTCTCGAGCGGCGCCGTGGGCGTGTCACACGCGGTCACGCTCGCGGACGGCAAACCAGGCGACCAGTTCGACTTCGACTGGACACGGCCCGGCTTTCCCGGAACCATCATTGCCGGGCGTTATATGGGCCCCTTCACGGGCGGATCGGGCAACGTGAAGGTCTACCTCACCGTGGCCCACCAGGCCAACGGTAACCAGGTCGCTGCGACGGCCGCGAAAGAGTTCGACTTCTTTACCGACAGCTTTGGCGAGCCTGAATCGCCGCACGTCAACCTCGTCGAGCTGCCCGACGACACACTTCCCGCGGCCTGGGCTCCCGAGCTGGCCGGCGTCATGGGCTCGCGCATCGCCGACAAGTCCGGCGTGCGCCTCATCTCGAACACCCTGGCGCACCAGTGGTGGGGCTCGGAGGTGAGCCCGCGCACCCTCAATGACGCATGGATCACCAACGGAATGGCACGCTACGGCGAACTGATGTACCTCGAGGAAGAAAGCGGCGAGACCGCCCTCAAGAATGCGCTCGAAGACGTTTCAGCCGGAGCCCTTGCCTACGACACGATTCCCCTCTCGAGCGCGGGCCGCCTCAGTCCCTTCTCACCGGAGTTCCAGTCGATGACCCTCGAGAAGGGCGCAATGATCTTTCACATGCTGCGCGGCGAGATTGGCGATAAGGCCTTTCTGGCCACCCTCAAGGGCGTGCTGAGCCAGTACACCGACAAGTCGATCCGTTCTGAAGATTTCTACAACGTGGCCGAGGCCCAGAGCCAGCAGCAGTTGACGCCGTTCTTTGCGCAATGGGTCGACGGAACCGGCGCGCCGACCTTCGAGAAGAAATACACCGTCTACCGGCTCGGCAACGGCAAGGGCTTCCGCACCATCGGCGAAATCACCCAGGATCTCGATCTCTTCCGCATGCCGGTCGAAGTGCGCGTCGAAACCGATGGCAAAACCCAGACGCAGAAGGTCGACGTCGTGGGCACCGATTCACAATTCGTGATCGACACCTTCGGGCGCCCGCGCCGCATCAACATCGATCCGGGCGACTGGGTGCTCAAGTCCAGTCCCGACCTGCAGGTGCGCATCGCCATCCTCAAGGGCCAGCAACTTGTCGCGCAGGGCGACCTGGTCGGAGCGCTCGCCGAGTACCAGAAGGCCTTGACCGCTGACTCGCAGAGCTCGCTCGCCAGCTATCGCATCGGCGAAGTGCTCTTTACCCAGCGCAACTACCAGGCGAGCGTCAACGCCTTCCGCGATGCCTTGCGCGGCAATGGCGACCCGCCGTGGACCGAAGTCTGGAGCCACATCGAGATCGGCAAGATCTTCGATCTCACCGGGCAGCGCGACCGCGCCGTCAACGAGTACCGCCTCGCCGTGCAGACCAACGACAACACCCAGGGCGCAGTGAACGAGGCGCGCCAGGACCTGCAAAAGCCCTTCAGCCAACCTTCCGGCGCTTGTGTGCATTAAACGTTAGCAGGTAGCCGTGTATAGATTTCCAGCTGTGCCGCCGCTTTTCGAACGCTCCATGAACTTTCC
>JBATYG010000783.1:0-6245 GCA_049673945.1 Occallatibacter sp. | reverse complement strand
CGCGTTCGGCGAACTCGTCGTCGACAAGCTGCCAACCACACCCAGCCGCAAGGCGCCGCCCGGACTGATCGCGCGTCTCATCACCGGCGCGCTCTGCGGAGCAACCATTGGAGCAGCGGACCACATGCTCGCCATGGGCTTCATTCTCGGTGTCACCGGTGCCATCGCCGGAACCTTCGGCGGGGCGGCCGCGCGCGCCCGGCTGGCCACCGCGTTTGGCCGCGATCTGCCGGCGGCGCTGCTCGAAGATGCCGTGGGCCTCGTCCTCGGCATCCTGGCCCTCGTGGCGATCCGATGAAGCATTCCTTCGACGCTCTTATCGTTGGCGCCGGCCAGGCCGGCCCTGCCCTCGCCCACCGCCTCGCCAGCGCAGGCCGCAAGATCGCCATCGTTGAGCGCAAGCTCTTCGGAGGAACCTGCGTCAACACCGGCTGCACGCCCACCAAAGCAATGGTTGCCAGCGCGCACGCCGCCCACCTCGCCCGCCGAGGTAAGGATTTCGGCTTTAACGCCGGGCCTGTCGCCATCGATCTGCCGGCGGTCAAGGCACGCACTGACGCCATAGTCGGCAAGGCACGCAACAGCGTTGAAAGCTCCCTGCGCAGCGCGAAAAACTGCACCGTCTTCACCGGGACCGCCGTCTTCGCATCGCCGAGCACCATGCGCGTGGGAGACGATATCATCGAGGCAGCCGAGATATTCCTCAACGTCGGCGCCCGTCCGCTTATCCCAACGATGCCCGGCGTCGGCTCCGTGCCCTTTCTTACCAGCACCACCATCCTCGCGCTCGAAGATCTGCCGCGGCACCTCGTCGTGGTTGGCGGTGGCTACGTCGGCCTCGAATTCGCGCAGATGTTTCGCCGCTTCGGCTCTGAGGTGACAGTCATCGACAGGAATTCGCGCCTCGCGAGCCACGAGGATGAAGACGCCTCCGCTGTCATCCACGAGGTCTTTGCTAGTGAAGGGATACGCATCCGCACAAAGGCCACCTGCATTCATCTCGAACAAGCGGAGAGCGGAGTCAGGGTCGGCCTCGATTGCGATGAAGATGCGCGGCACGTCGATGGGTCCCATGCGTTGCTTGCCGTCGGCCGCGTGCCTAACACCGACGACCTCAACCTCGCCGCCGCGGGCATCACCCCCGACGCGCACGGATTCATCCCGGTCGACGACCAGTTGCGAACCGCCGCACCACACATCTTCGCCCTCGGCGACTGCAACGGACGCGGAGCATTCACGCATACCTCCTATAACGACTATGAAATCGTCGCCGGCAACCTGCTCGATAACGCCTCCCGCAAGGTCAGCGACCGCATTTCCGCTCACGCCCTCTACACGGATCCTCCGCTGGCCCACATCGGCATGACGGAAGAGGAAGTGCGCCGCAGCAAGCCGGACGCCCTGATCGGCAAACGCCCCATGACACGCGTTTCGCGCGCAATTGAAAAGGGCGAGACCTTCGGCTTCATCAAGATCCTCGTCGACGCGGAATCACGCCATATCCTCGGGGCTACCCTGATTGGGCCCGGCGCCGACGAAGCCATCCACTCCATCCTCACCTGCATGTATGCCCGCCAGCCGGCTTCGCTGCTGACGCGCTCCGTACCCATTCATCCCACCGTGGCCGAGTTGATCCCCACCGTACTCGAAGATCTGCAGCCGCTCGCCCCCTGAGCCAGCCGGCAGCGTACGTCCACTGCGCCGGGCACCCCCTCTTTAACTGGGCGGCGCCCTTCGTGTAGCATGGGTAAACGCTTACTTTCGCGGATCCTTCTTCCTGACGAAGAGCCGTGCTGTCGCCCTTTCGCCGCAGCCTGCGAAAAGAAGCGATTGAATCGTCAGATGGGTAGAATCCCTACCCGGAAACGGAAGCTTCTTCGATGAACAAAAGGCCGCACACTTCGAACGACAATAAAACCACCCCGCAGGCCGCCCCCCAATCAGAGCCGAGTCGCCGAGCGTTCATCGCCGGGCTCACGGGAGCTGGCCTTCTCACCGCCATCTCCCCCCACAAGGCAATCGCCCAGGCCCCAAAGGGTGCTCTCAACATTGCGCGCGTTGCCATTCCCTCGAGCTCAGTAATGGCCAGCGAGAACAAGATTGCCGCTCTCAACGACGGCGTTGTGCCCGCAAACTCATTTGACCGCACTGCGGGGCTTTACGGTTTCTGGATCGAATCGGCGGACGAGCCTAAGCCGTGGGTTCAGTACGAGTGGCAGGTGCCCGTCACCATCGACCGGATCGAGATCTACTGGGCGATTGATCATCCCCGGCCAAAGTCCTTGCCCGGCACCGGCTGGCCCCGGTTGACCGTTCCCCAGGGTTATCGGATCGTTTATTGGAATGGCTCCGCCTTCGAGCCAGTCACGGCTCCCAGCGGGCTCGGCCTTGCGGCAGATTCCTTCAACCTCACCACATTTGAGCCCGTCAAAACCACAAAGCTGCGGCTCGAAGTCAGCCCTGAGCTGCGTATACCTGCAGGCATTCTCGAGTGGCGTGTCTACAACTTCGGCCCGACGCCGGCCCTGCCGCCCGTCATCGATGCCGGCCTCGACCGCTCCCTCGTTCTGGGCGGACACACCTATCTTGCAGGCAAAGTTATCTGGTTGGAGGATTCGCCCGCGAATGTTGCCCGCTGGCTCAAGACCTCCGGTCCCGGCTCCGTTTCCTTCGATAACGTAGCCTCTCCGGTCACCACCGCCACCTTTTCTGCGCCGGGTGACTACGTGCTCACCCTCGCCGCCTCCGGATCCAAAGACCGCTCCCAGTCCTTCAGCGTCCACGTGGTGCAGCCACCGCCCAAAGACCGTCTCGAAGTCGTCTACACGCGCAAATACTCGATCGACGGAGAGTTCTGGAAGCAGCGCGCCAAGGTGCTCATCGTCGATTGGATTCCCCATTGCATCCTCATGTGCGAGCGCACCGATATTCCTGCAGGGCGCGGCGACGGAGGCATCGACAACTTCATCGAAGCCGGAAAAGCCAACCGCGGCGAACCCCATGCCGCCCACAAGGGCTATGTCTTCTCCAACGCCTGGGTTCACCAGACCGTCGAGTCCATGTGCATCGCGCTGATGGTCGACCCGCAGGGCGATCCCGAGATCGAGCAGGCGCAGGAGCTGATGCGCGCCACCCTCGATCGGTGGATCCCCATCATCCTTGCCGCACAGATGCCCGACGGCTACCTGCAGACCGCTTATATCCTCGCCGACCGCAAGAGCTGGCCCGAGCGCTGGTCGCCTGACCACCGCGGCAATCACGAGGGCTACGTCTCCGGCTACTTCATCGAGTCCGCTATCAACCACTACACCCTTACCGACGGCAAAGATCTTCGCCTTTACAACGGAGCCAAGAAGCTCGCCGACTGCTGGGTCGCAAATATCGGACCCGGAAAGAAGCCCTGGTTCGACGGCCATCAGGAGATGGAACAGGCGCTCGTCCGCTTCGGCCGCTTCGTGAACGATCAGGAAGGTAACCACCGCGGAGACGACTACATCGTGCTCGCCAAATTCCTTCTCGACTCGCGCCGCGGCGGATCGGAATACGACCAGAGCCACCTGCCTCCCGGCCAGCAGTACGAGGCTGTCGGACACGCCGTTCGCGCCACCTACTTCTACTCCGGCATGGCCGACATCGCCGCCGAAACGCACGACTCTGATTACCAGAGCGCCGTCATTTCGCTCTGGGACAACATGGTCAACAAGAAGTACTACCTCACCGGCGGCATCGGCAGCGGCGAGACCTCCGAGGGCTTCGGCCCCAATTACTCGCTGCCCAACGACGGCTACTGCGAAACCTGCTCAAGCTGCGGGCTCATCTTCTTCCAGTACAAGCTGAACCTCGCCTATCACGACGCAAAGTACGCTGACCTCTACGAGCAGACGATGTACAACGCCCTGCTCGGCGGCGTCGCCCTCGACGGCAAGAGCTACTGCTACACCAATCCCCTTGTCGATACCCAGCGCGCGCTGTGGCACGTTTGCCCATGCTGTGTCGGCAATCTCTCGCGTACGCTTCTCATGGTGCCCACGTGGTCTTACGTCAAGGACAAATCGGGTCTCTATGTCAACATGTTCGCCGGCAGCCACATCAACGTCGGAGAAGTCGCCGGTACCAATGTCGAGGTCGTGCAAAAAACCGAATACCCATGGAAAGGCGCAGTCTCCATCACCATCAACCCCGAACAGGCCCGCACTTTCTCCGTCTACGTCCGCGTGCCTGATCGCACCACCAGCAGGCTCTACACTGATTCCCCCGCCGTTAGCGGACTGAAGCACTTTGCGGTAAATGGTGAACATTCGAGACCCAGGATCGAGAACGGCTATGCCGTCGTGACCCGCGAGTGGAAAGCCGGGGACCGCATCGAGATCGAATTGCCGATGGAGCCGCAGCGAGTTGCCGCGGATCCGCGCATCCAGGCCACTCTGAACTCTGTTGCCCTCAAATATGGCCCCCTCATCTACAACGTCGAAACCGCTGACAACCACAGCATCGATGCGAAGATCGATCCGGCCACGCCGCTGCGCGCCGAGTGGCGTCCCGACCTCTTCGGCGGCACAATGGTCCTAATCGGCAAGTGGACAGACGGCTCCGATCTCGTGGCAATCCCCAACTACGCACGCATGAACCGCGTGGGACCACCACCGGCCTACCCCGAGGATGCGCCGCTGTCTGCACCCGGAAAATTTTCGTCAAAGGTCTGGATCTAGCCGTCAACATCTGCAACGCAGCGAGGGATGCGCGCGAAATAGCGATCAGCTTTCGTCCGCAGCGCTTCGATGTCCACCGCGTCACGACGTCAGGTCTAGTAACGGTAAAAAGCTTCCTGCACGGCCTCGCGGCTCATGCCACGGGCGAGGCATAGTTGCAGCAGGATCCGGCTCTTCTGCGGATTGAGCTGGTCGGCGGCCACGAGGCCCAGCGCCTCATCGTCCATTTCCACATTGCGGCCCACGTCGCCGCTCATCACCCGCGTGCTCCGCACCGCGATCAGGCCCTTCTCTGCGGCTTCTGCCAGCGCATCCGCCACCTCGGTAGATACGGTTCCATTGCCCATCCCCGCCATCACAATCCCCTTCGCCCCCAGCGACACGCTGGCCTGCACCAGGTCCGCACGCATATTCGCGTAGCCGTAAAGAATATCGACCCTCGGCAGGTGATCGATGCCCGCTGTCGTGAACTCCGACCCAAGCGTGTGCGCATGCGTGGGGTAGCGAAAATAGCGGATGCGTCCGTACGATGCAGTGCCGAGCAAGCCCGATCCAGGCGAAAGAAAGGTCTGCACATCTGTCGTGTTCGACTTCGTAACATCGCGTGCACTGTGCAGATCGTCATTGATGGCAATGATCGCTCCCCGGCCCCGGGCCTCCGGATCGGCAGCCACGCTGACCGCATTGAACAGGTTCAGCGGACCGTCCGCGCTGAGCGAGGTAGCCGGTCGCATCGATCCGGTCAGCACAACCGGGCGGTCGCTCTTCACCACCAGGTGCAGAAAGTAGCCCGTCTCTTCCGCTGTATCAGTGCCGTGCGTGATCACGATGCCGTCGGCTTCATCGCCGGCAAAGAGCGCGTTCACGCGCGCTGCGAGTTTCAGCCACAGGCCGTCGTTCATGTCCTGGCTGCCCACCTGCGCAAACTGCTCGCCAGTTAAATTGGCAAGTTGCCGCAGGCCCGGCACCGCGGCGATCAGCTTCTCCACGCCGACCTCGCCCGAGCGGTAGCCCGCTTCCGTTTTCGATTCGCCTGCTCCGGCGATGGTGCCGCCGGTAGCGAGAATGTGAACCCTGGACATAGCCGCCATCCATCTTCCATCATCCCCCACGGGTTACACAATCACAACCGCCCGAGGCGCAAAACAAGGCCATCTTCATCCAGACAGATAAGCGACACACTCGGCTAGGCACGCACTGTGGATGACTTTTCGACGCGAACCGCGCACTGCTTGTAATTGGGCTCGCGCGAGATCGGATCGAAGGCGCTCTGCGTAATTTGATTGGCATTGCTTTCAACAAAATGAAAGGGAAGGAACACCTGCCCCGGCGCGACAATCTCGGTAATGCGCAGCTCCACCTTGCTGATCCGGCCGCGCGCAGAGACCACTTCGACGCGATCGTGGGGCCGCAGACCCAGTTTCGTGGCGTCTACCGGGTTCATCTCCAGCCAGGCGCGCGGAGCCATGCGCTGCAGAATGGAGATGCCGCCGGTTTTGGTGCGCGTGTGCCAGTGCTCAACGGTGCGCCCGGTGT
>JBATYG010000782.1:0-2561 GCA_049673945.1 Occallatibacter sp. | reverse complement strand
CGTCGTACGGGGTCACCGGTACATTTCTCTTTGCGCAGCACGCCATAGCTTGTGCCGAGAAAGTTCATCACGCGCGCAAAGTCGAAGACGATCTCGCGGCCCTTGGGATCGTAGCCGCCCATGCAGCCAAGCCAGAGGCAGTACTCCTGGGTGCCGTCGTAGATGGGGAATTGCTGCTTCTGGATGAATTTGTCGCGCTCGGCTGTGCCGAGGCCGAGCGCATTGCTGCCGCGCTCGAGGGCAAGAAAGAGTTTCGCGCCGTGGTCGTCTTCCCACGTGCCGGTGTTCACAGCGCCGCGCCGTAACCCGATGATGATCGGCAGATGCTCAATCCCAACCGGGCATTGAAACTCGCAGGAGCCGCAGGTAGTGCATTGAAAGGCGGCTTCCTGGGAGTTGTATTTGCCGAGCAGCGGTTCCTGCGATGCGGGTCCGTATTCATTGAGGTAGCTGCGCAGGCCGAGGACAATTTCCTTGGGGTTAAGCACCTTGCCAGTGTTGGCGGCAGGGCAGTGCTCGGTACAGCGGCCGCACTCCACGCAGGAGTAGGCCTGGAGGCTGACAATGCGCGTCAGATCCGTTCCGGCGACGAGGCCGAAGTCTTCATCGTCCGCGAGAGGCGGAATCGCACTGAAGCCTCCGCGCGAGAGAAAAATCGTGACGGGGCTCAGAACCAAATGCAGATGCTTGGTGTGGGGAATGATGGGTAGAAAGACAAGAATGGTGAGGGTGTGAGTCCACCAGAGAAGGCGTGCCTCAGTGGTGGTATCGGAAATGAAGAAGGCCGCGAGATAGGTGACCATCAGCAGAAAAATCAGGAATGCGATGAAGCCTGATTCCCACGATAGATCTTTGCCGAGCCAACGGGGTCGAACGAGAAAGCGGCGCACGAAGAGTCCGGCAATGCCGACGGCGCAGGCAAGGGCAAATGCAGCGGCAAAGTAAAAATAGCAGCGGCCGAAGATGCCGGAGGGGTCAAGAAAACCGAAGCCGAAACCCACGGCAAAATGATTAAGTGTTACCAGAGCAAACGCGCAGAAGCCCCAGAAAACAAAGGCATGTGCAAGCCCCGGTAGTGGGCGCTGCTGGATTACTTTGGCCTGGCAGAGGACCTGCCAGAAAAAATCCCAGACGCGGCGGGCGATTGGAGCGAGATGGAATGCCGAGTCCTTTTTTGACTCAAGGATTTTATGCAGAATGGGGCCAAAACGGCTCCAGAAGATCGCGCACGAGGCAACAAGAAGGATCGCGAGAAGAATTCTTTCGCCGGAAGAGAAATGCTGAGGCTCGGAAAGGTTAAGCGGCAGAAGAATCATAGGCGGAGGAGCTTAGGATACGCACTGGGGCAACGATACACGATGAGGCCGGAACGCGTCGCGATCACGCCGCCCGGACGATTGGGAGGACGTCTATAAGGGACTTTTGAGCTCGACAGGACGGAGTTCTGCATCAACCTGATTCCCGAGGCGAATCACGATAGGCGGCAGAGCTTCGATGTCGTCGACGGTGGTGTAGAAGTTGACGATGCAGGCGCGCAAGGCGTATCGGCCGTGGACGATGGCATTGGAGAGGTAGGCTTCGCCGCCGCTTTGGAGGCGGGTCAGGACTTCGCGGTTCAATTGGTCCAGATACGCGTGGGCCGCCGCGGTGGTTGTTGCGAGGTCGAGAGGGACGTAACGGAAGGTGGTAATGCTGAGAGACTGAGTGAGGGCTTCGAGCTCGCGATATTGTTGCACTCGAGCAAAGAGAGCCTGCGAAAGCTTGATGTCATCGGAGATCATCCGGATGTAGCCCTCGCGGCCCACCTGCTGCAGGGCGAGCCATACCTTGAGGGCGCGAAAGCCGCGCGAGTTCTGCGGGCCGAGATCGAAGTAGTTGATGGCTTCAACGCCGAAGTGATAGTAGGGCGGGTGATAGGCGAATGCGCCGCGAAGAGCCTCAGGGTCGCGAACGAGAACACAGCCGGCCTCAAGCGGCGCATAAAGCCATTTGTGTGGGTCCACGGCGATGGAATCGGCGCTGTCGAGGGCGGAGAAGTCTGCAGGAGCATCGGGGAGCACAGCGGCCATGCCACCGTAGGCTCCGTCGACGTGAAACCAGAGGTCGAATTCCTTTGCCAGAGCGGCCAGTTCAGGCAGCGGATCGATGGCACCGGTGCCGACGGTGCCTGCGGCGGCAGCGATGAAGAATGGCTTATCGCCTGCCGAGAGGTCGGCAACGATCTCCTTGCGCAGCGCAGCGGGATCGAAGCGCATATCGCTGTCAGCGGGAACCCAGCGAACCGCCTGTGTGCCGAGACCGGAGAGATCAGCTGCCTTTTGAATCCACGTGTGCGTTTCATTGGAGCAGTAGGCGCGGAGCCGCGTGCCTGAGACACCTTCGCTGCGGAGATCCCTGCCGGCTTTCGCCTGCCGAGCCGCAAAAAAGCAGACGATGTTGGCCATGTTGCCGCCGCTGACGAAGAGGCCGGCGCATTGCGTGGGGTAGTTGACCAGCTCGGCGATCCAGCGAATCGTCTGCGCCTCAATCTCGCTGGCCATTGGTGAAAGCAGCCAGGCGCC
>JBATYG010000781.1:0-2127 GCA_049673945.1 Occallatibacter sp. | reverse complement strand
GTTCATTTCTGTCCCGCTGGTGAAAGACAACCGTGTGGTTGGTGCTCTGTGCGTAACGCAGATGAAGCCGAGGGCGTGGCAAGAAGACGAATTCGAACTGGTGAAGGAGACGGCAGAGCGGACGTGGGCAGCCGTGGAACGGGCGCGCGCGGAGGCGGCGCTGCGGCGAAGCGAAGAGCGGATGCAACGCGTGTTGGAAACCGAGACAGTAGGCGTGCTGTTCTTTGAGTGGAGCGGCACGGTGACTCACGCGAACGACGTGTTCTACCGCATGACGGGATATACGCAGGAGGATGTTGCGAGCCGGAGCCTTACCTGGCAGCGCATGACGCCGGCCGAATTCATTCCGAGCTGCGAGCGGCACGTGCGGGCATTGAAGGAGACGGGACGGCTCGGTCCTCTGGAAAAGGAATACATCATGAAGGACGGCTCGCGGCGTTGGATGCTGCTGGCGGGCCGCGATCTCGGAGATGGCACATTTTCGGAATATTGCATCGATATCACGGATCGCAAGCGAGCTGAGTCGGCCCTGCGTGAGAGCGAGGAGCGGTTCAGGTTGTTCCTTGAGAATGTGCACGAGTATGCGCTCATACAGTGCGACAGAGAACTGCTGATCACGAGCTGGAATCCGGGCGCAGCGAGAATTTTCGGATACTCCTCGAAGGAAGTGCTTGGCCAACCTTTCACGATGCTGATGTCCCCGGAGGAACGCTCGCAGGAAGTGCCCTGCATGCAAGTTGAGGAAGTGGAACGGCAGGGCCGCACGGAGGATGCACGCTGGCTGGTGCGCAAGGATGGGCAAAGGATCTGGACGCGCTGGGTATCGGAACCGCTAAAGGACAACGAAGGCCGCGTTACCGGGCTGACCAAGGTACTGCGCGACGAGACGGAGCGTCTGCGGGCAGAAACGAGCCTGCGGGAGAGCGAGAAGCTGGCAGTGGTGGGACGGATGGCGAGCTCAATCGCGCATGAGATCAACAATCCCCTGGAAGCGGTGACGAACCTGATCTTTCTGGCGCGGAAGGCTGCGTCGAGTCAGGTGGCGGATTTTCTGGATGTGGCGCAGAGTGAGCTTGCCCGGGTAAGCCATATTTCGAAGGCGACACTGCACTATCATCGGCAATCGTCAGATCCTCTTAGGGTCGACGTGGAAGAGATCCTGGAATCGGTGCTGCTGCTGCACGAGGGCAGACTGCGCGCGGCGCACATTTCGCTCGACCGCAGATATGGTTCGCACCCGCCGATCCGGTGCAAAGAGAACGAAATTCGTCAGGTGCTGGCGAACCTGGTGAGCAATGCGCTGGATGCCATGGTGAAGAACCCTGAAGAGCGCCGCCGCATGATTGTGCGGGTACGAAAAGCCGCGGATGCGAGAACCGGTGAAGAGGGCGTGCGCATCATGGTGGCCGACACGGGCGAGGGAATCGGCGATGACACGGGGAAGCGCGTGTTTGAGCCGTTCTACACGACGAAGGCGGCAACAGGAACAGGCCTGGGCCTCTGGCTCAGCTCGGAAACGATCAAGAAGCACGATGGAGCGTTGCGTTTCAGGAGCCGAACAGGCGGACGGTATCAGGGTACGGTTTTTTCGATGTTCCTGAAGAGTTGAGTAAAGAGGGACGGCGTGCTCATTTGCAAGCAGGGCTCTGCGAAAGCGGAGCCCTTTTCTATTGGCTGCGGCGCGCGACACCTTCTAGGTGATGCGGAATCCGAATTTGAACTCCGCGTTCATTGTGGGCAACGGCGGCGCGTGATTCATGCGCTGGGCCGACCTGCAATGACTAGGAATGAGCAGGAGCTTTGATCACCCACAACGTGACGTGTATATGCCGCTACACTCCGATTAGGGATCAGGGACCAGAGATCAGAAATTACGAGACGTCGGGCGGGATGTAATGGAAGCGGATGAGGTAGATGCTGTCGCCTTTGCCGTGCCGCGCGACTTTCAGCAGATCGAGGACACCGAGGAAACCCGAAGCCCGTGCGAGTTGAGGGGTGATGTCGGGCAGGCCGATGGGTTCGATGGCGTCGATTTCGATTTCGCCTTCCTCCATGCGGTAGCGCGCGCCTACGCGGACGTGAGGGCGAGTCCAGATGCGCACGCTCACCGTGATTTCACCACTTCGA
>JBATYG010000780.1:0-1602 GCA_049673945.1 Occallatibacter sp. | reverse complement strand
GTCGGATTAAACGTTCCGTCTCCGTTGCCTTTAACCACGTACGCGTTGGTGTTGGCTCCGTAAATCGCATCCAGTTTTCCGTCGCCATTGAAATCTGCCAATGCCGGCTGGCTCATCACCGGATAGCCGTTAAAAAGGTCTGTCGGTACTGTCGTGGTCATTGTGTTGAACGTGCCATCGCCGTTCGAAAGCGCAAAACCGATATAACCTTGCCCAGTACCGTAGTTGGCGATCCCATAGCTGAGGAGATCGCTCTTTCCATCCTTGTTAATATCCGCCACGGCGCTATCCACCAGCGGTTCATACATCGGATATATATTGCTGGTGTTCGGAACGAGCACCGGCTCCTTGAAGGTCCCGTCTCCGTTCCCAAGCAATAAATACGAATCGTATTCGTAGATGGAGGGCGACCCAATTGCCAGCAGGTCTATCTTTCCGTCTCCGTTGAAATCCCCATGCACAATGTGCGCATTAGTTGCCGATAGCGGTGTACTAAAGTTAATAGCTCCGTTGTTATTCGGCAGCGCCACGGGAGCAGCAAAGGTTCCGTCGCCCTTGCCCAGGCTCAACTTGATCGCGGTGTCGCCGGTCGCTGCGATATCCGGAATCCCGTCGCCATTGAAATCTGCGACCGTGGGATAGCCGATGTACTCCGTTACTTCAGGCGCAAACGCCGACCCATAGGTTCCGTCACGGTGCCCATAAGCAATATAGATTCCATTCGGCCCTGCATCCACCGCATCCAGAATCCCGTCGCCATTTACGTCGTACATCTGCGAAGAGTAGTATCCCCCGAACCCTAAGCCACCGGTAGGCGGGATGGTTCGCGCATAATGCAGTGGCGTACTGAATGAAAGTCCCGGCGTGCCCAGCAGCACCGCCAATCCATCGCCTGAAGCACCGAGCACATCTGGGACTCCATCGCCGTTTATATCTGCAACCGCCAATGGCATTAGAAACGTGCCAAAACCGTCGAATTCGTTGTTGTAATCACCAAACCTCTTCTGTGCGATCGGTGTCGTGTTGAACGATCCATCCGGATTCCCATGCAGAATAATCAGGTCAGTCGCCCCGGTGATGTCGCCCGTAATGGTCTCGGAATATCCGCACACCGCATCTAGGTGGCCATCTCCATCCATGTCGTGAAATGCGCACATCGCCGCGAAATAGCTCACGTTTGCATAATTCTGAATTGGACCAAAAGACCCGCCCCCTTTACCCAGTGCCACCTCCGGCCCCATCGGAAACAGCAAATCCGGAATCCCATCTCCGTTCACATCTGCCGCAACAGGCTGGCTGAGATCCGCTCCGGCCGGTGCCGGTATCGGCGTCTTGAATCCACCGTTGCCATCGCTCAGCAGAATCTGCGCTTCCTCGCTCTCCGCCTCTTGTTCATACAAGTCCACGAAGCCGTCGCCATTCAAATCCCCAACCGGGTAGATTGTTGGAATGGCCCAGGCCCCGTTCGTCTGCGATGTCACAACAGTGGCGATCGGCGCTTGGAAAGTACCGTCTCCATTCCCGAGAAAGACATGGATGTAGATCGTGAACTGGTCGGCGTCTGCACAAGCCAGGTCGAGCCGCTTGTCGTTGTTCAGGTCC
>JBATYG010000779.1:0-2876 GCA_049673945.1 Occallatibacter sp. | reverse complement strand
CCTGAACTGAACAAGACAATGAACACGGCGGAGACGATGAGGTTCTTCAAGCGAAACGGCTCCTTTTCGGCTGATTCGAGGCTGAAACTCTCTCCATCATCGCACCTGTGATGGCGCGTACATTAGAATGCCGAAGACGTTACGGGAAACCCAATGACATCTTTGAATCGCAGCCTTACCGTGGCAGCTGTTGGGTTTGCCACCGTTGCGATCTGCGCTCAGCTCAATGCGCAGACCGCCCCCGTCAGTGCCAGCTCCGCGAATCCTGACGTAGCGAAGCTCGATCCGGCAAAGATGGCCGCCGTCGGCAAGATCGACGAGCGCTTTCAGGGATACAACATCGAAATGCTCGAGGTGACCGGAGGCCGCTTCTGGGCGCCTTACAAGGCGGCGGCCAACGCGCCCGCCGACACGAAGCAGCCCACGCCGGGCGGCATGCCCGCCTCGCTCTATCGCTATCGCGCACCGATCAACCTTGCCAATCCGCGGCTGCGCAAGCTCGCCGCCGCGCTTGGACCCGCATACCTGCGTGTGAGCGGGACCTGGGCCAACTCAACATACTTTCAGGATTCAGACGCGCCCGCGCCGGCAAAGCCTCCCGCTGGTTTCAATGGAGTGCTGACGCGCGCGCAATGGCGCGGCGTCATCGACTTTGCGCACGCCGTCGATGCGAAGCTGGTGACGTCGTTCGCGGTGAGCCAGGGCGTCCGTGACGCAAATGGCGTCTGGACCCCGGTGGAGGCAGAGAAGATTCTCGCCTACACGAAGAGCATTGGCGGCAGCATCGCTGCTGCCGAAATGTTCAACGAGCCCACCTTTGCCTCGCTCGGCGGCGCGCCCAAAGGCTATGACGCAGCCGCCTACGGGCGCGACTTCCGCGCCTTCGTGGCGTACATCAAGAAGGCCGATCCAGGCCTGGAGATTCTGGGGCCGGGCGGCGTCGGCGAAGCGGGCTCGCTGGGCCCGATGCAGATGAAACTCGTGCACAGCGAAGATATTCTCAAGGACGAGGGGCCGGGACTCGACGCATTTTCGTATCACTTCTACGGCGGGGTCTCAAAACGCTGCGCGCCAGCGGGGAGCAGCGGCGGCACAACGCCCGAGGCGGCCCTCAGCGACGAGTGGCTCGCGCGCACAGATCGCGATGAGGCCTACTATGCCGCCCTGCGCGACCACTACCTGCCCGGCAAGCCGCTCTGGCTCACCGAGACCGGCGAAACTGCGTGCGGTGGCGATCCGTGGGCGTCGGATTTCATCGACACCTTCCGCTATCTGAACCAGCTTGGCACGCTGGCCAGCAAGGGCGTGCAGGCGGTGATGCAGAATACGCTGGCGGCGAGCGACTATGCCTTCATTGACGAAACCACGCTGACGCCACGGCCCAACTACTGGGGTGCGGTGCTCTGGCGCCGGTTGATGGGCACAACGGTTCTCGACGCAGGCAAGATGACACAGCCGGGGCTGCACGTCTACGCGCAATGCCTGCGCGATCATCGCGGCGGCGTGGCCGTTCTGGCCATCAATGCCAGCAGGACGGAGGCGCATGATCTCGCCCTGCCCTCGGCCTACGCGAGCTATACGCTCACCTCTGACGACCTGATGTCGCCCACGGTGAAATTGAATGGAGCCGCACTGAATTTGACGGACTCCGGTGACCTGCCGCCGCTCAATGGAGAGAAACACCAGGCGGGCGTGGTGACGCTGAGCCCTGCGAGCATCGCGTTCCTCGCGATTCCTGGAGCAAAGAACAGTGCGTGCCGGTGAACACTCTCGGGACCAGCGCCATCCCTGTGCTCTGGTCCCCGCTACACTGGAAGGATGATCCAGGTCTTTCGCCCCATTCCCGTCGATTCGCTCAAACTGCTGGTCTTTGACCTTGACGGCACACTAATCGACTCGGCGCAGGATCTGTGCAACAGCGTGAATGCCACGCTGGCCGCGTTTGCCCGCAAGCCGCTGCCCGACGAGCAGATTGCCGGATACATTGGCAATGGCGTTCTTATGCTGATACGGCGCGCTTTTGCCGCCGAAGACAGTGCTGCAATCGACGATGCTCTTCTGGCCAAAGCGCACGACTACTTCCTCGCCTATTATCGCGAGCACAAGCTCGACTACACCTACGCCTACGACGGCGTACTTGCCGCGCTGGAAGCGCTGCGCTCAGTGCACGATCAGGCCGATGTCCCCGCGCGGTCAATGGCGGTGCTCACCAACAAGCCGGTCAGACCGGCGCAGGCAATCTGTGAAGCGTTGGGACTTGCTCCATACTTTCTGAACATTTATGGGGGCAACAGCTTCAGCACCAAGAAGCCTGACCCGGAAGGCCTCTTTGCACTGATGCAGGAGGCTGACGCGCGGCCCGAGCAGACCGTGATGATCGGCGACAGCCAGGTGGATGTGCAGACAGCCCGCAACGCCGGCGCCTGGAGCATCGGCTGCACCTTCGGCCTTGCCCCGGGCAGCCTCGAAGCAATCCCGCCGGATGTGCTCGTCGACTCCCCGTCTGACTGGACGGCTGCGCTTCAGCATTCAAGAGCAGATGCCGCCTCTGCGGCCCGTGAGGGCGCCCGCTAGGGGCCCGCGAAGCGGAGGCGGCCGCGCAATGCCGGCTCAAAATTCGCCGGGAACCACGGATGGAACGCCATGCGCCGCTTTAAGGCAATAAACTGAAAACGGGTCCGATGAGTTGTATTGCCTGAGCGCATAGAGCGACCCGCGCTCAGTTTGTTGCATTGCATTGCATTTTGTCTTGGAGATTTCGCGTCATGCGCCTTCCTGCTCTTGTACTGCTGTTTTGCGCCTCCGCTTCCCTTTTTGCAAGCGATATGTCGGAGACCGCTGCAGCCCCTCCTGCATCCGCCTCCGTTCACGGCGTC
>JBATYG010000778.1:0-1862 GCA_049673945.1 Occallatibacter sp. | reverse complement strand
CCCCCGGAGGGCAGGCGGGATCAAGCTCGCGGATCGAGAACTATCTTGGCTTCCCATCGGGCGTCTCGGGCGAGGAACTGGGCAGGCGCGCGCATACGCAGGCGACCCGGTTTGGCGCGGAGTTCCTGACCCAGCGGGCGACAGGGCTGCGGATCGACGGACAATACCGGTTTGTGAAGCTGGCGGATGGGCGCGAGGTGGCGACGCACGTGGTGCTGCTGGCGCCGGGCGTGCAATACCGCAAGCTGGGGATACCGGGGGCGGATGGACTGACGGGATGCGGAGTCTATTACGGGGCGGCGCTGGTGGAGGCGGCTTCGTGCAAGGGCGAGTCTGTTTACGTCGTCGGGGGGGCCAACTCCGCCGGACAGGCTGCTCTGCACTTTGCCAAGTTCGCCTGCAAGGTGACGATGCTGGTGCGCCGCGAAGGACTTACGGCCACCATGTCGAAATACTTAATCGATGAGATCGAACGCACATCGAATATTGAGGTGGAGACAGGGACACAAGTCGTGGGCGCGGAAGGCAACGGGCACCTGGAGGCGCTGGTTCTGAAGGGCGCCAAGGGCGAGCTGCGTGTGCCGGCGACGTCGCTGTTTGTGTTTATCGGCGCCGAGCCTACGGTGAGCTGGCTGCCGCCTTCGATTCTGCGGGACGACAAAGGCTTCGTGCTGGCCGGTCCTGACCTTCGTCACGAAGGAAAGATGCCGGAGAGTTGGCATGAGGACCGTGAGCCATATTTACTGGAGACAAGCGTTCCAGGGGTATTTGTAGCCGGCGACGTGCGGCACGGCTCAGTCAAGCGGGTGGCCTCGGCCGTCGGCGAGGGGTCGATCGCTGTGCAGTTTGCGCACCAGTATCTTGCCGGGTTTTAGATTTTGCGGGTTGTGTTTTTCGGAACAGATTTGTTTTGGATGGGAGCTCCGCGCGAATGAGCATGGGAAAAGCGGAACTCGCTTTGAAGGGTTGAAGCAGGGAAATGAGCGAGAATCACAAAGTGCAGCTGACGGCTACCGTGCCATTGCGGGAGGTGGCGGAGCAGTTGCGCAGGACCAAAGTCTTTGCGGGAACGAAGAACCTGGAAGAGCTGCAGGGGTTTGACCAGGTGGAGCTTGTGACGGTGCCCGCGGGGGCGGTTCTGACCGAACCGGGCGACCCGACGATGCACTACTGGGTGGTGCTGTGCGGCGACATGCGCGCCGAGCGCGTGGAGGCTGACGGCTCGCTGACGCTGGTGGGCGGAGCCGGAGAAGGCGAAGGCTTTGGGGAAGCGCCGCTTCTGACCGGCAAGACAACGATGCAGTTCATGACCAGCGCCAACCGGGACTCGGACCTGGTGCAGTTCAGCGCCGAACAGTTCTGGACGCTGCTGGCCTGCTGCCCGAGTGCGCGGGAAGTGGCGCGGGGCGACATGGCGCGGCGGCTGCAGGCTTACCAGGCGGAGGCGCTGCACCGGCAGAAGCTGGTCTCGCTGGGAACGATGGCCGCCGGCCTGATGCACGAGCTGAATAATCCCGGCACCGCGGCGAAGCGTGCAGCGGTGCAACTGCGCGAGAACCTGCTGAAGCTGCAGCAACTGAGCCTGCGCCACGCGACCAAGCTAAAGACGCCGGAGCAACTGGAGTGCATGCGGGGAATGCTGGAGCACAGCCTGAAAGGCTGCCGGTTCACAGCAATGAGCAGTATCGACCAGGCCGATGCGGAAGAGAAGATGGAGGAGTGGCTCACTGGGGCAGGCGTAGAAAACGCATTCACGATCGGGCCGGTGCTGGTGGCGATGGGCTTCGATCAGCATGAGCTCAAGTGCGCGCAGGAGTACTTTGACGCCGATGCTTTCTCAGACACGCTGAACTGGCTGGGCG
>JBATYG010000777.1:0-3340 GCA_049673945.1 Occallatibacter sp. | reverse complement strand
GACTGGACCGCCGACGTTAAAGCCGAACACATTGAGCCGCAGTTCAGCTACCTTTTGCGGCTCCGGGTTGAAGTAGTTGCGCGCATCAAATGCGTCGTTGCGATTAAATTCCCATGCCGATGCATGCAGGCTTCGCGTGCCTGACTTGAGAACCATCGACATCGTGCCGGCCGACGAGAGACCATAGTCGGCGCTATAGTTTGACGTGAGTGTGCGGAACTCCGCAATTGCATCGCTCGAAGGAGCAATGCTCATGCCGCCGGCGCCGCCACGGTCATCGTCTTCTCCACCATCCAGTAAATAGATGTTGTGATTCTGGCGCAGGCCGTTGAATTCCACGCTGGCGTCTCCACCCACTGGAGTGTTGACTTCACCCGCGCTCATGCCGCCGGCGCCAATCTCACTTGAAGCGCCGGGGACCAGGGCGGCGAGTTGATACATGCTGCGGCCGCTTACTGCGATCTGCGATATCTGCTGCCCGGTGATTACGCTGCTTTGCTCGCCGGAATCAGTTTGAACCCGCACCGCATTCGCTTCCACGGTGACTGTCTGCTGCACTTCGCCGACTTCGAGCTGAAAGTCAATGCGATCTCGATCGCCGACCTGCAGCGCGACGTTTTTCTGCTCCGCCGATTTGAAACCGGCCCCTTCAGCTTTCACGCTGTAGTGACCGATGTTGAGATCCGGAAAAACATATTGGCCGGCACTGTTGGTCACGAGGTTCTTGCTCACACCCGACTCAAGGCTGGTGACTGTGATCTTGACATTGGGAACTGCCGCGCCCCCGGGATCTGTAACTGTTCCCAGAACGGTCGCTTGTTGCGCTGCTGCGGATAGCGTGAATCCGAAGAGCAGGATGAAGAAAAGGTGCGTGAAACGAAACACGGGTTGTCTTCGTTGGATAGAACGAACGTGATCTTCATACGTCATGGCCAAAACTGAAACGCTTTTCGTATTCATTCATTTCGCTCCAATGTGCGATTTTGTCGTACCGGCAATGGTTGTCATCGCCGCGACTTTTAGAGTGCGATTGTTGGAGCACAACTCGCCATAACCGCTTACCGCGGTTTCGTCATAACCACTGCAAGGTTTTGGCACGACGCGACCCTTCGAGTAACGGAATATAGAATTCGCGTCGAAACTGGATATTGTTTTTGGGAGGCAGAGGCTACAGAACAGGCGAGGGTTTGCAGATCATGTTGCCACTAAAGATTTCCTGGGTGATCGCCGGCTGATAGGCGGCTTCGCCATCAAGCACCAAGGCGCGCATTCTCTTTACGGCAGCCGGGATCTGCTCGGCAGAGATGCCACCGTAGCCAAGCACAAAGCCATGACGAGGCTCGCCGGCATAGTGCCGTGAGAGCGGCCAGAGAAACAGTCTTTCCGCCGCTGCGCGATCCGATATATCCAGATCGTTGAATCCAGGAGGCAATGCCACAGAGACATGGATTCCCGCTGCGGCGCCAAGCACTTCGAAGAAGTCGCCAAACTCGGCATTGATCGATTGGAGCAATACACTCCGCCGCTCGCCATAGATACGCCGCATCTTTCTCACGTATTGTCCAAGATGGCCGAGCTTCATGAAGTCGGCGAGAACGTCCTGGATGAGATAGGGCGGAAATATATCCATCGCAAAGCGAACTGCCTCGAACAGGCTCACCAGATCCCGCGGAATGACAATGTAGCCGATGCGGAGCGAGGGAAAAAGCATCTTGCTGAAGGTGCCTATATAAATGACACGCTCATTCACATCAAGGCCTTGTAACGAAGCGATCGGTCGCGCGTCAAACCTGTATTCACTGTCGTAGTCGTCCTCAATGATCCACGCTCCGGTGTTCTGCGCCCAGTTGAGCAAGTGGAGACGACGCGTCGCGCTCATCGTTGAACCCAACGGAAAATGATGGGACGGCGTAACAAACGCGGCCTTCACGCCTTTGATTTGCGGTGACCTGACGATATCCATTCCCTGCTCGTCCACGGGCACCATTGTCATGCGGCATCCTGCGGCCGCGAGCAGCGTCCTCTGCAGTTTGTAACCAGGCTCTTCAACAAGCACGCAGTCGCCGGGATCGAGAAGCACGCGCGCGGTTATGTCCAGTGCCTGCTGCGAGCCCGACACAACCATGATTTGCTCTGGGTTGCATTTGACCGACCGAGACGTGCGAAGGTAGTGACAAATTTCCTGGCGAAATCGTGGAGAACCCATCGGGTCAATGCGGCGTAAGGAGAAGGACGACGGATTTCTGCTGTGACGGTCCACCAGTTCAGACCAGAGCCGAAAGGGAAACTGGTCAAATGCAGGTTGAAGCCCGAAGGCTGCCGATGACCGCAGGGTAATATCCCTTCGGAATTGCGGATAGTAGTGATTGCGTTGAGCAATCGGCCGATACCCTGATGGACCTTCCTTCGAAGGCTGTGCACCTTGCGCCGAAGACAGCATCTGTTCGGGCAGTGTCGATGAAATGAAAGTCCCTGAGCCGACGTGGCTTTCAAAGTACCCTTCTGCGAGTAGTTGAGCGTATGCGTGCAAGACCGGAAAGCGCGATACGTGTATCTCGGCAGCGAACTCGCGGCTGGAGGGAATTCTCTGCCCTGGGACAAGATCTCCGCGCAGAATCGCGTTGCGATACCCATCGTAGACCTGGCGATGCAGCGGCTTGGCCTCGTCACGATCGATCGTAATGACCGGGATGACGCAGGTTCCATTGAGACTCATTGAACGGTATTCTAGCGGTCTCGTTCTTCGCACTCAACCCGTCTAGCACGATGAAACCACCGCTTCAGAACATTCTTCACACCTGTCGCTCAAAACCCTGAAATTTGTCTGAAATTAGTCGGGCTTTCTTCGCAAAAATCTCGCTGATTGCAGTGACGCGCACGGCGCTTTCCCACGCGGAAATCGTCGGCATATCATCCGCTGAATCTGGGATTACGATACGGCCCCAACACGCAGCAGTGAGTTCGCGAAGGCAAGCTGATGCAGATATTGCGCGGTAAGTTTAATCGGGATGGAGCGTTCGCAGAAGCACGGTAGCGATTGTTACCGCACGGTCACCCGCATCCCGGAAGCGTGCGGCACGATCGCGGCGTGCCGGCCATGTTGCAGCGCGCCGGAGTTTGGTTCACGCGTGATTTGAGCCTCGCGCGCGTCAAGCGCCGGCGCATGCAGCAGTTCCGTTTCCACCGCGCTGCTGCGGCCAGCGCCGAAGTCGAGCGTCAATTCCAGATCGCGCGCCGCGTCTTTGTTCAGCACCACTACCGAGATTGCCCCGTCCGGCCACCTGGCCGCGTACGCTGTCGCGTCCACGCCCGTGCGCTGGATCTGGCTGGTCAGGCCGGC
>JBATYG010000776.1:0-4357 GCA_049673945.1 Occallatibacter sp. | reverse complement strand
CTCGCGCAACCGGCGGCAGCGTGAAGCGCCGCACCTCAAGCGTGACGATGCGCATGACCGAGGAGGAGTGCTCGCAACTGCATCATCGGGCGGCGGAAGCGGGGCTGACGGTCTCAGCCTATCTGCGCTCGTGCGCTTTCGAGGTGGAGACGCTGCGTGCGCAGGTGAAGGAAGCGCTGGCGCATCTCAATGCGGCAGGCGAGGCCGCGAGAGAGCGGAGGCAACCGGCGAGCGACCTGCAGATGGAGTCGCGGCGCGGGCTCAGAGCGCGAATCTTTTCGCGCTGGTCATCCTAAACGGCTTCGAGCTAGTCGACTTCAAGCATCAGGCACTTGAGGTATTCGGTTTCAGGCAGGTTGAGAATCACGGGGTGATCGGGCGCTGCGCCGCGACGCTCGAGAAGGCGTACGCGGCGATGCGCGTCTGAGGCTGCCGACGCCACAGCGCCTTCAAGTTCGGCCCAACTGATGTGGTGGCTGCAGGAGCAGGTGACGAGCAGGCCGCCGGGCTCGACCATGCGCAGGGCGCGAAGGTTCAGCTCCTTGTAGCCGCGCAGGGCGCCTTCGACGGCGCGCTTTGTTTTTGCGAAGGCGGGCGGATCGAGCACGATCACGTCGAAGCGTTCTTTGGCGTCGGACCAGTCGCGCAGGATCTCGAAGGCGTCGGCTTCGACCCAGTCCACCTGTGCCGCGATGCGCGCGCGATTGGCGGCGAGGTTCTGCTCGGCCACTTCGAGCGAGGTGCGCGAGGAGTCGATACCCGTGACGCTGTCGCAAATCTGCGCGAGGTGCAGGGCGAAGCCGCCCTGGTAGGTGCAGACGTCGAGGGCTCGGCTGGTGGCGTTGAGACGGCGGGCCCATTCACGTGCGGCGACGTAGTTGGCGCGCTGGTCGAGGAAGGCTCCGGTCTTCTGTCCGGCATTGGCGTCGTAGTGAAAGGCGAGGCCATTGAGCCGGAACTCCGTGCTGGTGACAGGCTCTTTGGGATTAGCGGACCAGAGCGGCGTGAGCGTGGGCGCGGCGAGGCCTTCGAGCTCGCGGATGCGCGGATCGGGCCGTTCGAGGATGGCGGCCGGCTTCAGCGTGTCGTGCAGGACGCGGGCGCAAAGGCTGCGAACGGCCGGCGAGTCGAGGCCCCGAGCAAGAAGCTGCACGATGATGAGGTCGTTGTACTGGTCGGCGACGAGGCCGGGCAGCTCATCGGCTTCGCTGAAGCAGAGCCGGCAGGCGTTGGTGTCGCCGGTGAGGAGCGACTGGCGGCGAGCGATCGCGGCGCGAAAGCGGGTTTCAAGCAATTTGAGCCAGCCATCGTGGTCGAGCGCTTCGCGGGAGACGAGACGGAGAGCGATCTGCGACGTGGGGCTGTAGAGCGCTGTGCCGATGAGCAGGCCGCGGCTGTCGGCCACCTGGAGCAGCGCGGGCGGATCGTCGCCTGCCTCGATGGACTCAATATCAGAGGAGTAGACCCAGAGGTGGCCGGCGCGAAGGCGGTCCGCGGCCCGGCGGCTGATGCGCGCGCCCGCCACTGGAAGCTGGGCTGGCAGAGCGGGCTGCTTGCCGGGTGCCGGCGTCTTCTTTTTCGCGGGTTTTATCGGCTTCGTCATGGTCTCCCTTGAGGAATCATAGAACCGAATCATGGAAGCAGGGAGCTCGAGGGGCGGCGCCGCTCCCGGCTCGCCTTTTGGCTCGTATGGTTTCGCGCCGCGCGCGAGCTGAAAGCGTCGGGCCTATAATGAAGCATGGCGACAGTCCGGCAGAGCATTCCGGCCGATCCTTCAGGGGCCGTTTCCTCGTCGTCCGAGGTGAGTGCGCAGGACCAGAGGCTGCTCGATCCACATGAGATTGACGAGCGCTTTGAAGCGCTGCTGCGCCACGTGCAGGCCAACCGGCCAACCGAAGATGTCAGCCTGATCCGCAAGGCATGGGAATTCTGCGTTCAGCATCACAAGGGGCAGATGCGGGCGTCGGGCGAGCCCTACGTCATCCATCCTCTTGAAGTGGCGGAAGTGCTGGCCGAGATGAAGCTCGATGCAACGGCGATCGCCGCCGGCCTGCTGCACGATGCGGTTGAAGACACCCCCGCAACCAACCAGGAGATCGATGCCTCCTTTGGCGATCAGGTAGCGCACATTGTCGATGGCGTAACCAAGATCGACAAGATTCAGTTTGCCAACCGCGAAGACCGCCAGGCAGAGAATGTGCGCAAGATGCTGCTGGCGATGGTGACGGATGTGCGCGTGGTGCTGATCAAGCTGGCCGACCGGCTGCACAACATGCGCACGCTCGAGCATCTGAAGCCGGAGCGGCAGGAGGCGATTGCGCGCGAGACGCTCGACATCTATGCGCCGCTGGCTCACCGGCTGGGCATGGGCAAGGTGCGCGGCGAGCTGGAAGACCTGGCCTTCCGCTATACCGACCCGGTTAGCTACGAGCAGGTAGCGGCAGCGGTGGAGACGCGGCGCGTGGAAGGCGAACAGTTCTTGCGCGGCGTGGAAGACGCGCTGGTGGAGCAGTTGCGCGAGAACAACATCGAGGCGCGCGTGGAGTGGCGCATCAAGCGGCTGTACTCCATCTACCAGAAGCTGCAGCGGACCAAGACGAGCTTTGAGCAGGTATATGACCTGCTCGCGGTGCGCGTCATTACGCAGGATGTGGCGGCATGTTATGCGGTCTTCGGGCTGATTCACACGCTGTGGAGACCGGTTCCGGGGCGCATCAAGGATTTCATCGCGATTCCGCGCGCGAACCGTTACCAGTCTCTGCACACGACGGTGATGGGTGAAGGCGGCCACCAGTTTGAAGTGCAGATCCGCACCGAAGAGATGCACCGCATCGCCGAAGAGGGCATTGCCGCGCACTGGAAGTACAAGGCCGGCGAGGGCTCGGTGAATGCGCGCGATGAGGAGCGGCTCAACTGGATTCGCCAGCTCGTCGAGTGGCAGAAGGAGATGACCGATCCCAATGAATTTCTGTCGAGCCTGAAGATGGACCTCTACCCGGAAGAGGTTTACACCTTCACGCCGAAGGGGAAGGTCGTCGTGGTCCCGGCCGACGGCACGCCGGTGGATTTTGCTTACACGATTCACACCGAAGTGGGCCACACGTGCGTGGGCGCCAAGGTGAACGGGCGGATGGTTCCGCTGCGCTCCAAGCTGCGAACGGGCGACATTGTCGAGATTGTTACGCAGAAGGATCACAAGCCGAGCCGCGACTGGCTGGCGTTTGCCAAGAGCCCGCGGGCGCGCAACAAGATCAAGCACTGGCTCAATGAAGATCAGCGGCGCCGGGCGGTCGAGATCGGGCGCAAGCTGCTGGAGCGCGAGGCGCGCAAGTTCAAGGTGCCGATGAGCCAGATCGATGATCGCGACCTGGGGCGCATCGCGAATGAGTACGGCGTGGCCACCGCGGCGGACCTGCTGGCGACGCTGGGGCAGGGCAAGCACTCGGCGCATCAGGTGCTGAACAAGCTGGCGCCCGGATTTTTGACCAGTGCCGAACCTGAGCCCGGTGCGGAGACGAAGCCGGGCACGCCGGGCGAAGCGCCGATGTCGGATGCGGTGAGAAAGCTGCATCTCTCGGGCTCAGATTCGTTGCAGGTGGAAGGGCAGAACGATCTGCTGGTCTATCGCGCGCGATGTTGCAACCCGATTCGCGGCGAAGAGATTGTGGGATACGTGACGCGCGGCAAGGGCGTTGCTGTGCATGCGCGCAGTTGCCCTAACGTGCAGAACCTGCTTTACGAGAGCGACCGGCGCATTGCGGTGGAGTGGGCTCCGGCGGCGACAGGCGATGGGAATGGCAAAGTGCAGCGCTACCCGGTAAAGATCACGGTCTACTGCGATGACCGCACGGGCATGCTGAAGGAACTGACGGCGGTGATCTCCGATGACAACACGGACATTCGCGGCGTCGACATCCGGCGCGATGCGAATGGTGAAGCGATCCTCGAGTTCACGGTAGAGGCTGAAGATGTGCGGCATCTCAACCGCATGGTGCTGGGGCTGCGGCGCGTGAGCGGCGTGCGCGATGTAAAGCGAGCGCAGAAAATATAAGGCAGCTACTAGCTACCAGCTTCCAGCAAGTTAACCTGCAATTTGATCTTCCAACTCCGAGTCTCGGCCTTGCTGACCAGCGATAAGTGATCCGCCAAAGCTCAGCGGGCGAGGACCTGTTTGGCGATCGTGGCGAGCTGCATGTTTGAGGTGCCCTCGTAGATCTTGCCTATCTTGGCGTCGCGATAGTACTTCTCCGCGGGGTAGTCGCGGACGAAGCCGTTGCCGCCAAAGATATCGACGCACTGGCTGGCGACGCTTTCGGCAACCTCTGACGCGAAGAGCTTTGCCATGGCGGCTTCGCGC
>JBATYG010000775.1:0-3599 GCA_049673945.1 Occallatibacter sp. | reverse complement strand
CCATTAATCCTGCAATGATATGGCAGGCGGGACGATGGCGGCCACTGGAGATGTACACCGACACTATTGCAACCATTGCTGGGATCTCTACGAATGTGAGTGCACGGCTACACGGTTCGTTCCGGGATCGTACCGGTGTCAGCACTGCGCAAGCTTTCAATCAGACGCGAAGTTCCTCCGTGCGATCGGTGTGAGTTGGGACGGGCGGGTTCCACCGATCGATGGTCGAGACGACTGAGCCTTCTCGCGGAACCAGAGACCAAAAAATGGAGTGCCAAATGAAGGCGAGGCACTCCATTTACGGCAATCTGGAAGTCTGCCTAGTCCCTTGCCAGCATTGCCATCGCCTCAAGTTCGAGGTCGACAACGTGCTCGCCGCTGATGTTGATCACAACCTTCTCGATCGTGCCTCCAGTAAATTCAAACGG
The DNA here is from genome assembly GCA_049673945.1 of Occallatibacter sp. Taxonomy (GTDB): domain Bacteria; phylum Acidobacteriota; class Terriglobia; order Terriglobales; family Acidobacteriaceae; genus Telmatobacter. The sequence goes on along the minus strand of JBATYG010000775.1, from coordinate 3,171 downwards.
CCGGGCGTAATCATCGCTGACCACGTCTGCGGGTTGACGGCCGATAGCCAGGCCTTCGCCCGCAATCGCGAATTTGCCGGGTTGCGTGCGGATCTTGCCCTCGCCGACCTGCTTCTTGTTGATGTAGAGCTTGAGATCGCCGTGGGCGACAAACTTGGGATCCTCACTGGTCTTGGTGAACTCAGCGCCTAGAGTGATCTTGCCTGTCGGTACGGAGTCGGAAGAGATGACCTTCTGGACCTCCATCCCGAGGAAGTTATAGACGTAACAAAGTTTTCCGTTCTTGATGAAGAGAGCGTGTCCTCCGAATCGCGCGCCTTGGGTCATCAGGATGCCTTCCGCGTTAGCTTTGTCGACGGTGACCTCCGCGACAATCGAATAGGACTTGTTGCGGATGTTCGGTGCGACGCCTTCGGGCACGTCCGAGGTGTCGGGATAGAAGTCGAACGTCGTCCGCGGCTTGGAGATTTCCGGTCGTTCTACGCCAAGCTGTTCGAGCGCTGTTCGATCGTCGAGCGGGAAGACGTTGTTCTTGCCCGCTGCGGCAAACCAGAGGGCCTGAAGATCCTTGAGCTTTTCCGGGAACTTCGCCGCAACATCGGTCGTCTCGGCGCAGTCGGTTTCAATGTTGTAGAGCTCCCACTCGTCCAGACTAAAATGGCCCTTTCCGCTCAGTGCGCCGTGACGCGCCACCGCCTTCCAGCCTTCGTGATACATCGCGCGAGTGCCCAGCATGGAATAGTACTGTGTGGGGTGCGTGGTTTTGGCTTTGGGATCATCGAAGGTGTAGCGCATGCTGACGCCCTGAATGGGAGTTTGCACGTAGCCCTTGATGACATCCGGCTGTTGAACCCCGCAGCACTCGAGGATGGTGGGAACAATGTCGATGGCGTGGTGATACTGGTCGCGCACCCCGCCGCCGATCTTCTTCATCTCTTTCGGCCACGACAGAATCAGCGGATCGGCGATGCCGCCTTCAAGCACGTAGCGCTTAAACATCTTGTACGGCGCGTTGAATGCCCACGCCCAACCGGTGGGGTAGTGATTGTAGGTGTGCGGACTGCCCAGCTCATCAATCTTGGCGAGATTCTCTTTGAGAGAGTCGGGCCAGCCGTTGAAGAACTTGTTCTCGTTGACTGAACCGCTGGGCCCGCCTTCGCCGCTGGCGCCGTTATCCGAGCAGACAACGATGAGGGTGTTATCGAGCTGGTCGGACTGCTCCAGGTAGTCGATCAAACGGCCGAGTTCATAATCCGTGTAGCTAGAGAAGCCTGCGTAAACCTCCGCCATGCGAGCGAAGAGCCGTTTCTGATCGGCGCTGAGAGAGTCCCACGGCAGCACGCGATCCATCTCCGCGATGACCTCGGGAGCCGGCCACGGATTAATCGATGAAAGCTTCGCATCCTTGGGAACAGTCCCCTCCTTCTTCATTCTCTCGAGTGCGGTCTCGCGATACTTCTCGTAGCCCTCGTCGAATTTGCCCTTGTACTTGTCGGCCCACTCCTTCGGACTATGATGTGGCGCGTGGTTGGCTCCGTAAGCGAGGTAGAGGAACCAGGGCTTGTCAGGATTCACCTGCTGGTTGTCGCGAATAAAGCGAATGCCTTGGTCGGTGAAGTCTTTGGATAGGTGGTATCCCTCTTCGGGCGAGTAGGGCTGATCAATGGGATGGTTGTCATAGACCAGATCTGGATACCACTGATTCGATTCGGCGCCGAGGAACCCGTAGTAGCGCTCGAAGCCGCGGCCTGTGGGCCAGGTGCGACGAGTAGAAGCCACGTTGGATTCGGTTTCGGGAGTGAGGTGCCACTTGCCAACTGCGAATGTGCTGTAGCCACTTTCGAGAAGCATCTCGGCAACGGTGCCGTTCTCCGGTGGAATGACGCCACAGACCCCCGGGAAGCCGTTTGCACCTTCCGTGATGCATGCCATGCCGTTCATATTGGCATTGCGGCCGGTCATAAAGCAGGAACGCGTAGGAGAGCAGAGAGCTGTGGTGTGCCAGTTGCTGTACCGCACCCCTGTCTTGGCAATGCGATTGAGAGTTGGCATCTCGATCAGGCCGCCGAAGGTGTCCCATGCAGCGATCCCGGTATCATCGAAGACAACATAGAGAACGTTGGGGGAGCCATCTTTTGCTTTTGTGGGGAGGTAGGGTGTCCAATCTGCTACTGAATCACGGACATCGAGTGCAGCGGTTCCCTTGAATGGAATCGGCATTGATTTGATCTCCTTCTCCGTTATGAATTTCGAGACCCCAGTGGCCTGGCGTCTCGAACCGCCGGACCGCGGGCGAAAGTGCAACAACATAATATGCGTTTCCTTCGCATCGATAAACTGGCAGAACCTACAGGTCCTGCAGTCGAAGGGATGCCCGTCGAACCGTATCAGGCTGACCCACATTGCACACTCGCGATCTATCAAACTGTGACGAGCACGATTGCGCCTCTACTAGTTCGTGGCAAAACAAATGCCGCAGTGTTACGTCGAGGCCCGCTGGCGGTTCAGAGAAGGAGTCACGTAAATTGGACATATCCTCGTCCCGGGAAAATTCTCTGGTGGAAGTTTTGCGCCGGAAACTGCCCGAAATCGGGCGTATTCGTGAGATTTAAGCTATTGATTCTAAATTACTTGACTCGATGGCGGAGAGAGGGGGATTCGAACCCCCGATAGAGCTTTTGACCCTATAACGGTTTAGCAAACCGCCGCCTTCAGCCACTCGGCCATCTCTCCGGTTCTCCACGGATTATACCGGAATTGACATTGCGCGCGCGTTGGGTCGACGCGCACCCCGGTCCGCTAGTCATCCCAGCGAGACGCCAGACAATCGGGAAGGTTGGGGCCGAGGCTGCGTGGGCTGTGGTCACGGCCGGCGCGTCGATCACGCGGGCTTGCCGGTCCCGGTCAGCTTCACGTTCTTCAGCTTCTGGGCTGAAATCACCGCAGACGCGGACTTGTGCTTGTTTTCTTCAAACATCTTCACGGCGCGCACCACCCGATCACGCGCATAGGATGCGTCGTGCCAGCCCTTGACCTCAACACGCTTGCCCTCAAGATCCTTATATATGGAGAAGAAGTGGGTAATCTCCTTCAGCATGTGAGGGTAGATGTCGGTGTAGTTCCAGATATTGGTGTAGCGCGGGTTGTTCTTGCCAACGGCCAGCACCTTCT
>JBATYG010000774.1:0-12120 GCA_049673945.1 Occallatibacter sp. | reverse complement strand
CTCGGCAACTTCACCCGCAGCGCCTGAGCCGATGATCCGATCCTGATCCAACCTTGCATTTCCCGCCGCACCGATCAGCACGAGAATGGGTGCCCCGGGTCCGTGTTTTCGGACCCGGGAAAGCACTGAACTTTGCCCGGTCCCTGACCCCTGATCCCTGACGACTGCCCTATATTCCCAGTTGCCGGCGGCCCGCTTCGCTGATGCGATGCGGTGTCCATTTCGGTTCCCACACCAGGTCCACTTCTACCGCGCTGATATCGGCAATGCCTGCAAGCCGGTTGTGTACCTGCTCGAAGATCAGGCCGCTCGCCGGGCAGGCCTGTGTCGTCAGCGTCATCGTCACTTTCACCCGCTGCCGCGGCCACGCGGGCGTCGAGTGCGGGTCCGGCTCCGTCGCTACGCCGTAGATCAGCCCAAGGTCCACAAGATTCAGCTTTACCTCGGGATCAAAGCAATCGCGCAGTGCTGTCAGGATGTCGTTTTCAGAAAGCACATCAGTTCCTGCGCTCAACCAGATAGCGCGCCACTGACTTCAGCCCTTCGGCGCGGCTGCCATAGGGCTCGAGCGCCGCAAATGCTTCGTCGATCAGCGTCGACGCATCCCGCTCACTCTGCTCGATGCCAAAGACCGCCGGCCACGTAGTTTTTTCCGTCGCTTCGTCCTTGCCTGCCGTTTTGCCAAGCTGGGCCGAATCCACGGTCATGTCCAGCACATCGTCCACAATCTGGAAGGCCAGTCCTGCCTTGCGCCCGAAGAGATCGAGCCGCGCCACATCCTCCGCCGTGGCTCCGGCGTAGACGCCGCCCGCTACCACGCTCACCCGGATCAGTGCTCCCGTCTTCGCCCGGTGAATTGCTTCCACCAGCTCTGGCGTCGGCTTTGTTCCCTCGCTCTCGATATCCAGCACCTGGCCGCCAATCATGCCATCCACGGTCCCAACGGCATTGGCCACCAGGCCGATAATCTGCACGGCCGCCTTCGCCGGCACGTCGAGTCCGGCCAGCACTTCAAACGCCTGCGTCTGCAGCGCGTCCCCGGCAAGAATCGCGATCGCTTCGCCAAAGACCTTGTGGCATGTCGGCTTGCCGCGCCGCAGGTCGTCGTTATCGAGGGCCGGGAGATCATCGTGAATCAGCGAGTAGGTGTGCAGCATTTCGAGCGCAGCACCCAGCCGCTCGATGCCCTTCGGCAGGCTTCCCGCGATCGTCACCGCCGCTTGCATCGCCAGCACCGGGCGCAGCCGTTTGCCCCCGGCAAACGTGGAGTGGCGCATCGCTCCGTGAATCGATCCCGGAATAACATCCACGCCCGGAAGCAGCGCTTCGAGCGCCTTATCGGTCAACTCCGCGCCTTCATGGATCAGCGATTTTACGTCAGACGGCATTTCCCTCATGATACTCGACCTCTCGCTTGCCGGCGCTCCAGCGCAAATACCGCTGCAAGCAGCACCAGCGCCAGTGCGCTCAGCAATCGGGCCCTGGATACGTCGGGTGTCGTCGTCCAGTCAGCTGTCACGCGCGCCGGCCCGCGCGCCACCGGCACCGCAATCAGCCCATCTTCGCGTTCCGGCAGATCGGTGACGGTCACACCGTTCAGCCGCACCCGCCAGGCCGGATAGCTGCGCAGCCGCAGAATCAGATAGCCCGCCTGCGGTATATCCGCATTCAGGACCCAATGCTCGGCGGAAGACTCTTCATTCTTTGCCGCCTCAAACGTCGCCTCGCACGATCCCTCGTCCTTTGACCACTCAAGATCTATTCCCGGCGTGCCCTTGCCCAGCGCCGTCGATGGCGTTTTCGCAAGGCAGGCCGCCGGCAGGCTCATCGCCACCGCCGTGTCGCTCACATACGCCGGCGCATACTCGTCGGTGCCCTCAAAGCCTGCGCCGGAGCGATAAACATCCATCATCGCCTGCACGTTATCCTCGTCATCGCAGGGCTGAAAGAAGTTCCAACCGGCAATCAGCATTGCTCCTAAGAACACCGCGCCGCACGCGCCGAGCGCCACCGGGCGCACCCTGCGCCTCTCCACCCATACCGCGGAGGCGAAAAAGATTCCCAGCGGAGCCTGCGCCACCACCAGCCACCGCCACGGAAACTGCAGAAAGCGCATCTTCGGCAACGCGCGCCATAGCAGATCAGAAGGGGGAAGCTCGAGAAACAGCACCGTCGCCGGAATCAGTGCCAGCACAATCCACCACCCACGGCCTCCGGGCATGCGCCCGCGCCAGCGGCACACCGCAATCGCCGCAAGCGCCACCGCGATCATTACGGTGGCGATCCACGAAACACGATCGAGCTCAAGGTCGTGATAGGCAAAGCCCGGGATCGCATGGTGCGCGAACAGCCAGTTATTCTCAATCAGGTATCCAGGGTCGCTCACTACTTCCTGGATATTCACCCACGCCTCTTCCACCGCGGCCGGCACCAGGTATACCGCCGCCAGACCCAGCCCCAGTGCGCCCGCGATCGAAGCGCGAATCACCGGCGCCCACGATCGCGCAAGCCACGCCGCCGTCAGGGCAACCGCAGCGAGCAGATAGCTTGCCATCACGCCCAGCGGTGCATTCGAGAGCCACGCGCCCGCCACAACCAGCGCCAGCGGCGCGGTTGATCCATCCAGCGCACGCCTCCACGGGTTCCCGCTCTTGCTGCGATCGCTCAGCGCAAACAGCAACAGCAGCGGAATCCAGATGCCGCCCGTGAGTTCGGCAAAATCCGAGCGCTCATACGCCGTGAACAGTGCATACCCTGAAAACAGCGCAGCGCATCCGGCCAGCGTTGCCGGCCCATCGGCCAGCGCCTCTCGTGCCAGCGCTCGCGTCGCAAGGCCCGCGCCTGCAAGCAGCAGAAAGGTCAGCATCATGGATACTGCCTTCCACGGCAGGATCATGCCCAGTGCCGCGCCCAGCATCCACGAGATCGGCGGATAGAAAACAAAGCGCGGTTCGCCCGCGCCGTAGTTCGCGCTCTGCGACCAGTGCGGATACACGATGCCCTGGCGCCAGCTCTGCGCCGCATCAAACCACGACACAAGATGAAAATCGAAGTCGTGTCCGCACGAGTCGCCCCGCATCAGCTGCGGAGCCGTTGCCAGCAGCGCCGCCAGCACGATGACTGCAGGTCCGGCCAATCGCCGCAGCGCACTGGCCCGTCTTCCTCCCGCGTCATCCTGTGCGTTCTTCGTCATGGCGTCAGGCGCAACGTGTGTTGCGTCGCTCGGGCTACCGCAGCGGCTGAGAAGGGAAGCGCGAATGTTCTGCCTGCGTAGTAGTCGCTCCACTGGTCGCGATAGTACGGGCTCAACGGATTCCCGCTCTCACCCAGCACGATGTTCTCCGTCGAGCCGTCCACATCGCTCCAGTCCATCGTGAACCGCTGCGAGGGCCCGAACGAGCGCCCGACCTGCTTCACCGTGAGCGTGTCGCCACTCAGCGGCTGCGGTCCCGTGCCCGTCACTTTTCCCGGCAGCGGCAAGAATTCCGCCAGCGGATGCTCGATGTCCACAACATGCCAGTTGCCGTAGGCCCACCGGCTCACATCCGCGGGAGCCTTGCCCTCCGTCATCGCGCGCCAAACCGCATCCGCAAGCGCCGCGTCCCAGCTCTTATACCCCGGCGGAAGCCACGCAGCTTCGCCGTGCATCACGATCTCTTCGAGAGCAAAGTCTGATTCCGCCCACTCGTAGCTGCCCGTCGCATCGCCCAGCTTCGGCGCAAGAATCATGGGCCGCAGCACCGCGCGCGTCTTCGTCACCAGAGACGCCGCCGCGGAATCCGTCGTCAGCCGCCCATCCCAGCTCCGCATCAGGTCGGCTGCCTGGTGCATGCGGCTATCCATGCCGGCCGCGTGATCAATCGCATAGGCAAACCGGTGCGCCAGTTCCTGGTCCACCTCGCTGTAGATATCCGTCTGCACCGACAGCATCTCCTGCCGCTTCAGCCCATCGCGCCCCTCGAGCAACTTGTAGATGCGCTCCGCGCGATACGGCTCCGCCCACTCGAGCGAAAGGGGATACTTCGTCTTCTCCGTTGTCACGCGCGAGTTCGCTGTCGCTAAAAATCCAGACGGCGGATCGACTGCACTCGGCAAATCGGCAAAAGGAATATAGCCCTGCCACTCATGCGTCCCCGCGCTCACTGGCACGCCCGTCAGCCCGTCTGTGCGAATCGGAATCCTGCCCACCGCCTGATACGCAACATGGCCCTGATCGTCCGCATACACCACGTTCTGCGTTGGCCAGCACCACTTCTCAAGAGCCGCGGAAAACTCCGTCCAGTTCGCCGCCGTATTCATCTCGTAGAGAGGAATCGAGTCGAACGCGTCGTCATAGAGCGACCACTTCAGCGCGATCGCTCGCTTCTCCCGCGTAAACAGCGGATTCAGCAGCGGACCGTGCCCCGTCAATTCCACATCCACGGTCACGTCCTTGCCGCCCCGCACATAAATCACCTCGTGGTCCACCGCGAGCGGTTTCCAGCTTCCGTCCGTTGCTCGGTAGTTGCCTTTACCGTCCAGCGTCTCAACGTAGAGATCCTGTACGTCGGCATACAGCGCCGTGAATCCCCATGCCACGTGCTCGTTGTGGCCCGCAATCACCAGCGGCATGCCCACCAGCGTCACGCCGGCGGCGTGATATCCCGGCGCGCGCAGATCGGCCATATACCAGATATTCGGCGCCGTCAGCGACAGATGCATGTCGTTCGAGAGCAGCGGCTTTCCGCTCGCCGTGTGCTGGCCCGCAATCACCCAGTTATTCGATCCTGGCGTGCACCCCGTGCACCGCGCGTCGCCCAGGGTGCTTCGCAGCGCCCGCAGATCTTCCTGCGGCATCATCTTCGTCTGTGTGCGGTCGTCATCGTCATCATCGTCGCTCCGTGGCGGCGGAGCCGGTTGTGGCTCGCGCAAATCAATCTTCTCGCCGGTTGGCGGACGATCGCGCCACGAGCCCATCGGATAAAGGTCCGCCTCGAGCCGCCGATTGTTGAGCGTCCGCGCCACGCGCTCGCGCCCCAGCTTCTCATCCCACCGCGAGTCCAGGGTCTCGATCATCATCATCCCCACCGAGAGCGAATCCACGCCGCTCCACGGCTTCGGCGCGTAGTGCAGCAGGCGAAACTCCGGCGGCAGCGCATCCCGGTGCTGATCGATAAACAGATTCACGCCGCGCGCATACTCATCCAGGCGCGCTCGATCCGCCGGAGCCATCTGGCCGTAGAGCCGCTCCGCCGTCTTGCGGAACTGCAGCACGCGCTGTGCCCTGTCGTGCTTCACCAGCGACGGCCCCATGATCTCGGCCAGTTCGCCATTCGCGTTCCGGCGGTAGGCATCCATCTGCCACAGCCGGTCCTGCGCCGTCACATATCCCTGCGCCACAAGGAGATCGTCCTGGGTCGCCGCGTCAATGTGAGGAACTCCATGCACATCCCGCCGCACCGTCACCGGCGCGGACAATCCTGCCAGGTGCGCCTCGCCGTCAAGTTGCGGCAGGGCAGCCTTCGCTACCGCGTGCAGCCAGAGCACCGCCGCCAGCGACAACACGATCAGCACCGCCAGCAATCCCACGGAGCCCCATGCCGCGACGCGGATCCAGCGTGCTCGCGCCGATCGCGTGCGGGCATCGATCTTTAGCTGTCTCGGCTCGAGCTCTCTCGCCTTTAACTCTCTCGGATTGACGTGCTCTGCGCTGGGCATGGGGTCGTCAACAGAATAACCGCTGCTCGGCTGTTCTTAACCGCGTCATATCAGTCCGCAAGCGGCTCGGTCTCGGCCAGAGCGGCTGGCCTCCGACGGTAGAGCGTCAGAAGAATCCCCAGCAGCAGAAGCACGGCGGGAAGGATCAGCAGGCTGCCTTCCGGGCCGTCCGAGCCGCCGCTCCACAGCCCATCGCCGTGCGGCCTGGTCGTCAGCAGGTGTCCCCGAGACACGATGCCGCTGTCGGCCGTGCCGTAGAAGAAAGTTTCCGTCCAATCCCACGCCATGTGGCATCCAATCGCCCACCACGCCGACCCCGTCAGCCACACACTCACGCAAAAGACGAAGCCGATCAGCGACGCTGCAAAGACGCCCACCCACGTCTCGCCGTTATTGCCGGTGTGGAAGTAGCCGAACGCCGTCGACGTGGCCCAAGCTGCCTGCCAGAATCCCGCGCGCGCATCGCCCTTGCGCTTCAGCAGCCAGCAGGGAATCACTCCCAGCGCCGCCATCGTGTAAACGCCGCTCGCACCCTGCGCGGCAGGCTTGGTCATCAGCAGAAGGCAGATGCCGGCCACCGCCGCCAGCGCCCACCAGAAATTGATGCCGCGCGTCAGCGTCGCCTGCAGATAGCAGCGGAAGATACCCTCTTCGCAAAAGCCCACCAGCAGAAAGGCTGCCGCCCAGATGCTCCCATATTTCAGCGCCTGCGCGCCGCTCAAAGTCGTCCGGTCAAATTGCAGCCATCCGCCCAGGGCCATGGCCATCACCAGCGCCGACAGCGCCACAAACCCCGTGGCAAATCCCGCCGCAAAGCGGCGAAGCCAATGAGCGGACGCAAGGTTATACTCCCACAGGGAACGATGCTCAACGCGCGCCATGAACAGCATCGTCGAAAAAATGACGACGAAGGGAAGTGCCTCTCCAAGCAGCACGTGCATCGGAGAAAGCGGCCCTTCTGCCAGCCGCGGATACACCGACAGCACAATCTCATCCACTACGGCCAGCAGCAGGTAATAGAGTCCCACAAAAAGAGCCACGCTCCAGCCCGCGCGCAGGCCATGCTCTCCTGCAAATACTCCCGACACGTCATGGAACTGCTCTGCCGTCAGCGCAGGCGACCCCCGATCCGATCGCCCCGGACTCATCCCGCCTTCCACAACATGGTCCTCCGGCTCCATCGATTCTCCCTGCGGTTCCCTCGCTTTTCCTTAACTTGGATTCTACTCAAAGCCAGTACGCGCGGTCCCGCGTCTCGCAGCCGTCCGGCCCTGCCTGTCTTGACACAAACGGCCCCGCCCTTGATGCTTAACTTTCTGGTTTTGTGGAATTCCCCTCAATGGAGCGTCGGCATCTTGCAGGTTCGAGTCTTCTATCACGACAAGTGCTTTGACGGAGCATGCTCCGCTTCGCTCTTTACGCGCTTCCACCGCGAGTGCATTGCGCCGGGCGCGGCTTACTCTTATCACGGCCTTGTCCATCGCGCCGGCGCTCTCTTTGACGAGAGCGAATTTACCGGCGACGAGAACGCCATCGTCGATTTCAAATACTCCGCCTCTCCGCGCATTACCTGGTGGTTCGATCACCACCTCTCGGCATTCCTCACCCCGCAGGACCACGAGCACTTTCTCGCCTGCCAGCGTGACCCCGCATGCTCCATGCACAAGTTCTTCGATCCTTCCTACACGTCGTGCACCAGCTTCCTCGCGCGCATCGCTTCAACGCGCTTCGCCTTCAACACCGCACCCGTCGCCGACCTCATTCACTGGGCCAACATCGTTGATGGCGCCCTCTATGAGAGCCCCGAGGCCGCCGTCGAAATGGCTGCGCCTGCCATGAAGCTCACGCTCATCATCGAGTCCACCCAGGACCCCGCCTTCATTCCGCACCTCATTCCGCTGCTGACTGAAATGCCCCTGGCCGACGTGCTCGCGCAGCCCTTCGTCGCTCCGCTGCTTCCGCCCCTTCTCGATCGGCACCAAAAGGCCATCGAGCTTATCCGCGAGCGCTCCGAAGAAAAAAACGGCGTCATCTTCTTCGACATCACCGACCATCTGCTCGAAGGCTTCAACAAGTTCATCCCCTATTACCTCCACCCCAACGCGACTTACTCCATCGGCCTCTCCAAGTCGAGTTTCCGCACCAAGGTCTCCGTCGGTTCCAATCCGTGGACAAAGGTCGATCCCGCAACCATGGTCAATCTTGCCCAGGTCTGTGAGCGTTACGGCGGCGGCGGGCACGCCCGCGTCGGCGCCATCAGCTTTCCGCCCGATCAGGCCGACCGTGCCCGCGTTGCAGCCGCGGAGATCGTCGCCGAGCTCCGCGCCCAGGATCCAGCCGCCAGCAGCTGACAGCTGGCTTCGGCTGGCAGCTGAAAGCTATCGGTTGCTCGGCCAATCAGGCCGGCGATGCTGCAGAAATGCCTGCACGCCTTCCTTGAAGTCCACCGTCGACCTTTGCTGCGCATTTGCCTCGATCGCATCGGCCAGCTCTTCATCGAGCCGTCGCGCTGCATGCTTCGCCAACAGCCCCTTCAGGCACGCCATCGCCTGCGGACTGTTCTGCATCAGCCCGTGCGCCAGCGCCTTCGCCCTCAACGTCAACTGGTCGGCGGCAACCACTTCTGTCACCAGCCCCAGCGTATGCGCCTCGTGTGCCTCGATCAGCCTTCCCGTCAGCAACAGATCGCGCGTGCGCTTCTCGCCCACCTGCCGCAGCAGAAACGACGCCACAATCGCCGGCACAAAGCCGATGCGCACTTCCGTATAGCCGAACTTTGCCTCCGGCACTGCCAGGGTGAAGTCGGGAATCGTCGCTAATCCCATCCCGCCCGCAATCGCCGGACCGTTCACCGCCGCAATCACCGGCTTGGGAAATTCATACAGCGCGCGCAGCAGCCCCGCCGTGTTCTCTGAATCTCTGCGATTCTCTTCCTGCGTGCGCGCCGATATCGTCGCCAGGTGATCGAGATCGAGCCCAGCGCAAAACGCCGGCCCCGCGCCGGTCAGGATCAGCACGCCGCAGCTCCGGTCTTCAGCCGCTTCGGCAAGCGCGGCCAGCAATTCGTCGATCAGCTCCGGGGTCAGTGCATTGCGTTTTGCGGGGCGATTCAGAGTGACGGTGCGAACGCCTTTTGCCGTCTCAATCAGAATGGATTCGAAGCGAGCCATGCCGTTCTCCGCGGTACCAGTTAACGATGCCCTGCGACAGCGTGCTCCATCCTACTGCAACCGCAATACGCTTTGCAGTCGCTTTGAATCAGCCGGCAGCTAGCCGCCAACAGCTAGAAGCTAGAAGCTCACTCACAGTCCTATCTCTCCGGCCCGCTTCTTCATCGCCTCCAGGCAGAAGGCGATATGTGCATCGAGATCCACGCCCAGCTCCGCCGCTCCCTGGATCACGTCTTCCCGGCTCACGCCCCGCGCGAATGCCTTGTCCTTCATCTTCTTCCGCACACTCTGCACTTCCACATCCGCAATTGCCCTCGACGGCTTCACCAGCGCGCACGCGGTCAAAAAACCTGCCAACTCATCGCAGGCAAAGAGCGTCTTGTCGAGATGCGTCACCCGCGGCACGCCCGAATACTGTGCATGCCCTAGAATCGCCGTGCGCGTCTCCTCCGGCCAGCCCAGCCGCTCCAGCTCGCGCACGCCCACAAACGGGTGCTCTTCCGCCGTCGGGTGCCGCTCATAATCGAAGTCATGCAACAGCGCCGTCGTTGAGTAGAGCCGCAACAGCGCGTCGCGCGCCTCGCCGGTCAGTCCCAGCCGGTACGCCTCTGCAGCGCCGTAGGCCGTCACGCAGATCTCAACGGCCACTGCGTGCTTCCGCAGGCTCTCATTCTGCGTCCACTCAGTCACCAGTTGCCACGCCTGCTCCCGTCCGTAGCGCGCATCGCTTCCACACATTTTTTGCTCCTTGTTGCACAGGCTGGTTCGCGTTTCTTCGGGTCTTTCAGGGTATGATAGGAGAATCCTAGGGTTGACCCTAACTTTCTACTTGACAATTATGGTTCCTTCCCCTGACAGTAGCACGTATCGCGGTGCAGAAAAGCACCTCGGAGACCATGCTCTGGCACTCCGCAACCAAACGATGGCCACCACATTAGTCAGCGTGGAAACGAGAGAAGTTGTGCGCTGCGATTTCTGCAGCCTGGTGCAGTACAGAACCAGCAACTCCCTCTGCAGAAAGTGCCGCAGGCGCCTGGACATCGAGGAGCCCGTGCAACTGACCCCACAATTGGTGATGGCGCAGCCGGTTCAGCCCATCGCCGAGGCCGGGATGCAGGTCGCGGGTCAGGTGCGTGAAATTCGCCGCGCCCGCCATCTCAGCCAGCGTCAGCTCGCCGGCCGAATGCAGGTGCCTCGTACCTACATCTCCAAGATCGAAAACGGTAAGGCAATTCCCACCCTCGGGTCGCTCGAGCGTCTCGCCCGCGCCCTCGAGGTGGATGTAAGCCAGCTCGTTCGCGATTCGCGGAGCCGCCGTGACGAAGAGGTTGCGGCTATCCTCGCCGATCCTCTTCTGGCCGAGATTGCTGCCTTGCTGCCGCATCTTGACTCGCTGCACCGTACGCTGATCTACGGCTCTGCGCGCGACATGTCCATGGGCCGCCGCCGCACCGCTTAGCTCTGCACGAGTGCCGCGCCGGTGACGCCCGTGCGTGGCACTCGGCACTTTCGTGCCCCTGTGCGCGGTCAGTGTTTGCGGCCATTCCAGCGCATGTGCTAGGGTCGAAAGTGTCGCCGACACCCACGGTTTTGTCCGCGAGTGAGAGCGGTGCCAGCACTTCTCGGCCCGCCATGCTGAAGACTGCGCACACGGCCCGGCATTCGCATGCGTCGCGCCGGCCGGTGCTCGATCGGGAATCGTAGATTATTAAAGAGGCAACCCTTGCATCCTTCCGGCACGTTGCGAATCGATGAGCTCTCGCCCGATGAGCGTGCCGTTTATGCAACCCTCAAGCCTGAGCGCCTGCCCGAGCACGTCGCCATCATCATGGATGGCAACGGCCGCTGGGCAGGGCGCCGTTCCCTGAAGCGATTCCTCGGCCACCAGCAGGGCGCCAAAAGCGTGCAACTCGTCACCGAGACCGCCTCGCGCATCGGCCTTCCGTGGCTCACCCTCTACGCCTTTTCTCTCGAGAACAACCTCCGCCGCCCGCGCGCCGAAGTCAACTTCCTCATGCGTCTGCTGCGCAGCTACCTCGAGTCCAACCTGCAGCGCATGATGGACAACAACGTCCGCATCCGCTACATCGGCCGCGTCCACGAGCTGCCCCCCGAAGTGCAGGACAAGATGCACTGGGCCGAGGAAGCAACCGCCCGCAACACCGGCACCACGCTCACCCTCGCCCTCAATTACGGCGCCCGCTCCGAGCTCGTTGACGCCTTCCGCGGCCTCGCCGCCGAGATGCGTCAGAAGCACACTACGCCCGACCGCATCACTGAAGAAGACATCCACCGTCATCTCTACACGGCGCACATGCCCGACCCGGACCTGCTCATCCGCACCTCGGGTGAGATGCGCCTCTCCAACTACCTGCTCTGGCAGATCGCCTACGCGGAAATCTACGTCACTGAGCGCCTCTGGCCCGACTTCCGCGGCATCCATCTCCTCGAAGCCATCGCTGCCTTCCAGCGCCGCGAACGCCGCTTCGGCGGCATCGGCGAGGGCTGCGGAGAAGTCGAGGAAGACCCCGAGCGCATCAAACTCGCCGCAGGCTGATCGCCCGGCGCCGGATCCTGCCCGCTCACTTCGGCTCGTCCGACGCGCCTTTCAGAGAATCGACGTGTTGAAGTCGGCAATGAACTGAATTCCCGGCACATCGATCTTGAGCAGTTGTTTGTCTCCAGTCAGAAATAGATCGATGCCCGCCGACGCGGCGCACGCCAGGTGGATTGAATCGGCAACCTTCAGTTTGTGTTTTCCTCTTAACCTGCCGAAAGTCTGTACGGCGCCTTTGTCGAAGGGCAAAAGCGAAAATCCCATTTCTTCCACTGCGGCAAACAACATTTTCATCTTCGCATGATCAACGGAGTTCTCCGCACTGGCCACCAGTTCGCCCATGGTCAGGCAGCTTGTAAATAGTGCGTCGCCGCGCCGGCGGGAGCGCGCGAGAAGCTCTTCAGTGCGCCCCCTGAAGCTTGCATTGCCCTCCAGGATGTAGATGAGCAGCATCGTGTCCCAGTAGATCCGGCTCACTTTGCATCCTCGTCGTCGGAACGTACCCAGCGCAGAAATGCTTCTCCACCTCCGTAAGCAGCAAGCTCATCTTTGAGTAGCCCGCGAATTTTCCCGGTCACTCGGCTGGCCCACGCTTCCGGTGTCTCTCGTTCGAGCTGATCCGCATTTCCGGTTTCTATGTCCGCAATCGCCTCTTCGCGCACACGCTCGGTTTCCTCTGCGGGCACATCTCGATAG
>JBATYG010000773.1:0-2145 GCA_049673945.1 Occallatibacter sp. | reverse complement strand
CCAGCTCTGCCGCGCGGCAGGCATATCCGTCGCGCGTCGAACGCGCAAACGGCGGCTGATCCGCATCGGCTACGACGACCGCGGCCAGCACACGCCCCGCGGCGTTGGCCAGGGGGACGCGTTCAGTTTTTCGCGGCGGCGATACGAGCCCGCGCGCGCACGATGCAACCATCGCCGCGGCTTCTTCGTAGCCTGGCAAGCCCGCGCTGCGTAGTCCCGAACTCATGCAAAGGATTGTAGACGTCGTGCCATCCGGCCGATTGCCCTCGCAAAAGACAAAAGGCGCACCGGTCATCCCGATGCGCCCCTTCTGTCCTTTCGATCTGCCGGCTTACTTCTTGCCGGCCTTGTAGCTCGAGTTGATCTTCTGCCCTGCCTGCTGCAGAATGCTCTGCACCTCGCCTGCGTAGGGACCAGTCGGCGCAAGCTCCAGGTACTTCTGGTAGGCTTCCGCGCATCCCGGCGGCAGCACGATCTTCGACGTCTTGGGGTCGACGGTCGCCTTCTGGATCAGGCCCTGACCCTTGAGGTAGTAGAGCATCGCGTCGTTCGGATCGGTCTGAATCGCCTTGTCTGCTGCGGCAACCTGCGCATCGCCGTTGCCCGACTGGAAGAAGATCACTGCCTGGTTGCGCAGGTACATGTCAGCAGAGGCGGGATTCGCCTTCGCCGCCGCATCATAGGCGGCATTGGCTTCAGGCACCTTGCCGGTGCGCGCGTAGATTTCGCCGAGGCCCGACTGCGCCATACCCTGAATCACCGGGTTCGGCTTCTTCGAGGCAGCATCCAGTTCCAGCGCCTTCTTGTAGCTTGCCTCTGCATCGTCGTACTTCTTCAAGCCCGCCTGCCCCTGACCCAGATATCCCCACAGCACCGGCTCCTGGGGCCGCTCCTGCGTATCCTTCGTCATCATCGTTTCAATATCGGTGTACTTGGCGGTCCTGATCTCGGTGGTCTTCGTTTCCACATCAGCTTTCGCAGCGCTCGCTCCCAACTCCTGGACAGCCTCTGCGTGTGCACCGTCCACCGCCTTCAGATCGTCACCAACCGCCTTCAAATCGGCGTTGAGGGTCTTGATCATCAGGTTCGCCTTCATCGCCGACGCGTTAGTCTTGCGCAGCTCTTCGAGCTGCTTCTTCTGGTCCTCGGGCAGCTTGTCGATATATTCCTGCCGCGACATATCGATGTTCTGCACGTTGTCCTGGCCGGCAAGGATCTTCACGTCCTGATAGTGATCCGCTTCCTTGTCCTTGCCCATGCCCTCGCTGCGATAAATCACCGCGTAGGTGCCCGGAGCAATCTGGCCGGAGTAGCTGCCGGTTGAATCCACTGGAAATGTGCCCTGTTCTGCCGTCTGGGCCGTCGTGCCCGGTCCGGCGGCTGAACCGGTCGTCACCACAAACGACACTGTACCGCCCGCCTGCGGAGCTCCGGTCGGGTTGGTCACCTGGCCATGCACCTTCACCGGCGCCGTCGCGGCATTCTGCGCAAGCGCAGGCATCAGGGCAAAGGCAAGCACACCCGTCAGAATTGCAATCGTTCGTTTCATAACTCTTCTCCTTAGAAGTGCGAGCGAGAATCCTCACCGCACGCTTGCTCAATTCAAACTCAATGCACAAAAGATGCGACGCTTCACAAAATCGTCAAAGTCTCAGACCACATTTCACGCGCCAAGCACACTTTTGGGCCCGACTATGCGCCGTCGAGTCGCAGCAAAAAAGGTGCTCGCCGCCTGCAGCCCATCCAAATGACGTCTACCTTCAGCAGACTCAAGTTAAATCCATTGGACCACCGCGCACAAGGCCGGCGCGAGACACACCCGCCGTCCGGCTGTCATTCCAGCGTGAACTTGACCTTCCTCACTCTACCGCGCGCGCCGCCAAGGAGCGCGGCCTCAACTACATTTCCGATTCGCCTCACCCTAAAATGGATAGATGGCAATCACGATCCGCCCGGCCACTCCCGGGGACGTTCCGCAGATTCTGGCTTTCGTCCGCGCCCTCGCCCTCTATGAACGCGAGCCCGATGCCGTGCTCGCCACCGAGGCCGATTTCCTCCGCGATGGCTTCGGCCCTAATCCATTCTATTTCTGCCTGATAGCCGAAACCAACGGCACGCCCGCGGGCTTTGCGCTTTATTTCTTCA
>JBATYG010000772.1:0-1874 GCA_049673945.1 Occallatibacter sp. | reverse complement strand
CCGGTCACTATCTGCGCAACTATTACGGCAAGTGCGAGAATCCGCACGGGCACAACTACAAGGTGCGTGTGACACTTGCCGGCGCGGAGCTGGATGATTCAGGCCTGCTGCTTGACTTCAAGCTGCTCAAACAGGTGCTGCGGCCGGTGATCGACCGTATTGACCACCAGATGCTCAACGATCTCGAACCCTTCACCGTGCTCAACCCTTCGGCTGAAAACATCGCGAAGTATTTTTTCGACCAGACGAACGACCACCTGAGTGGGGTCACCAAGGGGCGCGTGCGCGTGAAGGACTGCACGATCTGGGAGACGGACACGACGACGGCGACTTACTACGAGTAGCCGGATCTACTTCATGGCGTCGGACTTGGACTGAAGATACTTGTCAAAAGGGATTTCGAAGTAGAAGAGGTCGTGTCCATCGGCGTCGCGCAACGCGTGCAGGTGCAGCTTTGAGCCTTTCAGCGGGTCGTCGAGCTGGGATACGTCGTAGAAGAGGAATCCAGCGCGCGTGGTATGCGCTTCAACGACCAGAGCCTGGTACTCGAACTGGTTGAAATCAGCTTCAATGTCTTTGTCGCTGGCCTTTGCCTTGGTGTGGATGGCTGGAATGCCGCCGGGCAAGGGAATTCTACGTCCCTCTCGCTCCTTGAGGGTCATGATCCGCTCAACGTCTTCAGGCTCGGCGGCCTGGATGCGGTCACCGGCCGGCGTTTGAAAGAGAATGCGGGCATCGCGCAGCGAGATGGGCCGGTCGCCGTTGTTGGTGATGATGAGCCGAATCGGCATGACGCCGTGGCTCAGGTAGTCGACGCGGAAGATCGATTCCTTTTCACGGGTGTCGTAGGGCTCGGCCGCAATGGCCACATGCTCTTTCTCGTGAACCTCGACGGCCGCAAACGAGGTCGCCGGCTGCACGGGAGGTTCCTTGTGCTCATTGGCCCATGCAGTGAGAGACAGCACCACGGCCAGCAGCGGAATCACCTCGATAGTCCGTATCGTGCGCGCCTGTATCATTCTAGGGTTAGTCCACTTAGAAGGTTAGACCACGAAGGGCGCGTTCCGTCACGATGGTTTTGTTTTTCTACAACCTGGCCCTCATGATGGCCCTGGTGGCGAGCGCGCCCTGGTGGTTATGGAAGACGGCGACCACCGAGAAGTATCGCGAGGGCCTGCGCCAGCGGCTGGGGCGGGTGCCAGCGTGGCTTGCGAGCATCAGCCGGCAGAAGCCGGTGATCTGGCTGCATGCCGTGTCGGTGGGCGAGGTGCTGGCCGTGAGCCGCCTCGTAAGCGAACTGGACAGCAGGCTTTCCGACTTCCAGGTGCTGGTTTCGACAACCACACGGACGGGGCAGAAACTGGCGCAGCAGCGGTTTGGCGCCGGCAGGGTCTTCTATTGCCCGCTCGATTTGCCGTGGGCGGTGCGGGCGTACCTGACGGCAATCAGGCCTCGCTTGCTGGTGCTGGCAGAGACGGAGTTCTGGCCAAATCTTCTGGACGCCTGCTATCGCCGGCAGACTGCGGTTGCGGTCGTGAACGCGCGCATCTCGGACCGTTCGTGGCCCCGTTACCGCATGCTCCGGCGCTTATGGAGGCCGCTGCTGAGCCGGCTGAGCGTTGTTCTTGCGCAGACCGAAGTGGACGCCGGGCGGTTGCGCGCGATCGGCTGCGAAGCGGAGCGCGTGTCGGTTGCAGGCAATCTCAAGTTCGATGTGCACGCGGCGCAGGAGGCCGAGGCGACGCGGCTCCTGAAGGCGCTGGGCGCGGACCTGAGGTTCGTGGCCGCGGGTAGCACGCTCGAAGGCGAAGAGGCGGCGCTGCTTGAGGCATGGCCACAGTTGCTGAAGGCTGAGCCGGGGCTGGCCATGGTTC
>JBATYG010000771.1:0-2275 GCA_049673945.1 Occallatibacter sp. | reverse complement strand
TCCTTCTCGTCGGCGCCGTCCTGTTCGTCCACAGCCTAATCAACCTCGACAACGTCGATACCGGCTTCAACCGGCAAAACACCCTCGTCCTCAACCTCGACCCCAGCTCCATCGGCTACATAGACATGGAACCCCGCCTTACCGCCCTCTATCAGCAGATCGAGCAGCGCGTCGCCGCCGTCCATTCCGTCACTTCCGCCAGCTTCGCCTCCTTCACCTTCGCTCAGAACTCCTGGAATGGGGGCGTCATCATTCCCGGCGGCGACACCACTGGCACAGTTGACGTCAAGCACAACGTCATCGGCAGCGACTATTTCAAAGCCATGGACATTCCCCTCATCGCCGGCCGCAACTTCGGCCCGCAGGACACAGCCACATCGCAAATGGTCGCCATCGTCAGCGCGCGCTTCGCCAACACCTATTTCCCCAATGCCAATCCCATCGGCCGCAACTACGCCATCGGCGACCCCAACGGCCCTTGGGGGAAGATGCAGATCATCGGCATCGCCAGGGACGTCAAATTCAAGAACCTCGACGAAGCCGCCCAAACGCTCGACTACGTTTTCTACCCGCAGCGCCACCAGTTCCTTGGTAACCTTGTTGTCCGCTACACCGGCGATTCCACCGCCGTCTCCGCCGCCGTCCAAAGCACCATCCACTCCATCGACCCCAACCTCCCCATCACCAGCGTCACCACGCTCGACGAGCAGGTCTCCGGCTCCATCGCCCGGCAGCGCCTCGTAGCGCAGCTCTCCACCTTCTTCGGCCTGCTCGCCGTCTTCCTCTCCTGCATCGGCATCTACGGTTTGATGTCCTACTTGGTCTCCCGCCGCACCAACGAAATCGGCATCCGCATGGCCCTCGGCGCGGAACGCTCCAATGTCCGCTGGCTCGTCATGCGCGAGATACTTCTCCTCGTCGCTATCGGAGTCGCCATCGGCGTCCCCGTCACCCTCGCCGGCTCGCGCCTCGTCACCAACATGCTCTTTGGGATTCAAGGCGCCGACACCATCACCCTCATCAGCTCAGTCGCTGCCCTGCTTCTCGTCGGCCTCCTCGCCGGCTACCTCCCCGCCCGCCGCGCCTCGCAAGTAGACCCCATGCTCGCCCTCCGCTACGAATAGAAACCGGTCAAAGGAGAATTCTTATGTTCCGATTCATTGCTTGCGTCGTAGTATCTGTTTCCGTCTTGACGTCCTTGACCAACGCCCAGGTCTCGCCGGACCTGCCCAATCCGATCGGGGCGCCGAATCCGCTGACGACGACGCTATCCATCTTTCGCAGCAATATGCAGGACAAGATCACGAAGGCGGCGGCTGCGATGCCAGAGTCCAAGTACAGCTACCGGCCGACGAAGGACATTCGCTCGTTTGGCGAGATCGTGACTCATGTGGCGGATATATCCTACTATTTGTGTTCAAACGCCAAGGGTGACGCGAACCCCGCCATGGATACCGCGAAGGGTTCGAAGACCGAGATCGTAGCCTATCTCAAAGGCTCGTTCGATTACTGCGATCGCGTGTACTCCGGGTTCACCGATGCTCACCTGAATGACCCGGCGGACTTCTTTGGCGACAAGACGAACAAGATGTTCATCTTGACGCAAGCCGGAAATCACGACGCCTTGCATTACGGCAATCTCGTCACGTATATGCGGCTCAATGGCCTCGAGCCCTCCGGGGGCTGGTTTTGATGGCTGGGCAGCGTTCTTCGGCAGTCCGAGGCAATCGGCATTTCACGATAGGAAAAATGGGAACGCGAGGAATGATGAGACTTAACGCTTGTGGAGCGAGAGAAGTGCTGGCCGTGGCCGTGATGGGGTGCATCGGCGCGACTCTGGCTGCGGGACAGCACGTGAAGCAACCCACTGCATCCACCGTTGCAGGCAGGGAAGATGGCCGCGCGGAGATTGTTGCCCATGCGGCGGAATGGTTGAAAGAGAGCGATGTGCCAAGCGTAGCGGTAGCATACATCAAAGATGGGAAAGTGGCGTGGACAGCGGTGTATGGGGAGCAGAGTCCGGGAGTCCCGGCGACTGGGAAAACGCTGTACAACCTGGCGTCGCTGACCAAGCCGATAACAGCGGAGACTGTATTGCGATTGGCGTCTGCGGGGAAGCTTTCGCTGGATGAATCGATGTCGCCATTCTGGCTTGACCCGGATATAAAGGATGATCCCCTGGAGCAAATTGCTGACGCCACGGTTGTGCTTGTCGCACCAGACCGGGTTTGCGAACTGGCGGCGAATGACCGGCGGAGTGCTAAAGATGAGATGG
>JBATYG010000770.1:0-2726 GCA_049673945.1 Occallatibacter sp. | reverse complement strand
CCAGAGCCGTCAGCAAATTGCCAACGAAGACCGCGAAAACGACCTTCCAGAAACCCATCGAAGCCCTAACGACCGGTCCGACAGGTGAAGACCCCTTCGCGAAGCGCGCCCTAAAAGCTGCCTCTTCCCGCTCGCGGCGTTCAATCTCATCCAACAAGATCCTGCGCGCCTCATTTGTGAGGCTTCCCTGATTCGCAGCCAGCTCCTCGAGCTGCTTACTGCCCATCTCCGCATATTGCTTGGTTAACTCCCGCGCTGTAGCTGCGATGGCCATAATCATCCCTCAACTTTTTTGATGTAGCAAGTGTAGCGCCAGCTTGGTCTGCCAGTGTACCTGTTACTGCTTACTGAGGCGTGATGACCCCGCCGACGGCGTGACGGCGTGGGAGGAGGATGCCGCGGTGATCGACTTCGGGCGCAGGCTGCGGCGAGGTTTGAGGTAGTTCAGCGCGGGAGACGAGGGCACCGCCACAGGCTGGGCACCAGTCGGACTGAATCTCCGGGGCGTGGCTTTGCGTATCGAGTACGGCGCGGCATTGTGAGCAAACGCGTTCCATAGTTAGAGCTTACCGCGCGGGTGACTTTTGGAGGGGCGACAGGGGCATTCCGGGTCGTTCCACAGAGCTCGGGACAGATAGACTGGAGGCATGCATCCTCCCGTGCGGCTGGTAGCAATCGATATGGATGGGACCCTGCTATCGACCTTCTCTCAGGCGATCAGCGAGCGTAATGCGCGGGCGCTCAAAACGGTGCAGCAAGCGGGCATCACCGTCGCCATCGCCACGGGCCGGCGAACGGCCTTCACGGCGCCGCTGCTTGAGGGGCTGGGTTTGCGAGCGGACACGCCGCTAATCACGTCGAATGGTGCAGTGACCAGGACACTGGATGGGAAGTCGCTGGACCGCAGCCACATGAGTGCAGCAGTGGCGCGCAGAATCTGCGGCCTGCTGCGGAAGTTCGGCTCGGTGGTGTTCACGTTCGACCGCGAAGGGCGCAGCGAACTGGTGCTGGAGGACTTTGAGTCTGCGCACGAACGGATTGCGCTGTGGGTTGAAGCCAACCGGAAAGCCATTGAAGTGGTGAAGCCGCTCGAAGACGCACTGGCCGACGGCGACGATCCGATTCAGGGCATGGTGGCGGGCACGATCGGCAAAATGAAGCAGGCGGAGAAGGCGCTGAAGGCCAGCGAAGTGGCTGGCGATTGCGAGTGCGTGCGCACGGAATACCTGGCGAGGGATCTGGCGATTCTCGACCTGTTGCCGCCGGGCATTTCAAAGGGATGGGCGCTTGAACGGCTGGCGGCGCGGCTGGGCGTGGAACGCAAGGAAACGATGGCCATTGGTGACAATTGGAACGATGTGGCGATGCTGGAGTGGGCCGGTCAGGGTGTGGTGATGGGCAATGCCGCGAAGGAATTGCGTACGATGGCCAAGATGCGCGGCTGGAAGCAGGCTCCGGCGAACGATGACGACGGGGTGGCAACGGTGCTTGAGGCCGCGGTGGCGCGTAACGGGCAGGAGAGCAGGTCAAGCGACGGAGCCGCAGGTCACGGAAGCGAGGGTCACGGAAGCGCGAGTCACTGGGCCGCGAGGTCGCGACGTTGAAGATACGCAGCCATGTGCGGAGGGCGGTTCTCGCGGGGTTAGCTGCGCTGGTCTTACCGGCGGCGTGGGGCGCCGAGCGCGTTACGCTGACGAATGGCTTCGCCCTCGAGTGCGATCATCATGCGCAGATCGACGGGCGCATGCGGCTTTACATGAGCAGCGGCAACGCCAACTACATGGAGTTCAAAGCGACGGATGTGGCAGGCTTCGAGGCAGTTGCTTCGCCGGCGAGTGGGCCGGCGCGGGCGGCGGCGCCGGATGGGGTCGGGATCAGGGCAGGGTTGAGGGCCAACGAGCGGCTGACCGGGAGCGACGTGAGACAGATCGCGCGCGCGGCGGGCAGGGCGCACAACCTGGATGTCGATCTGCTTGCCAGCGTGATCAAGGCCGAGAGCGGCGGCAACGCGCATGCAGTGAGCAGGGTGGGCGCGCGCGGGCTGATGCAACTGATGCCCTCGACGGCGAATACCCTGGGCGTGACGGACAGTTTTGAGCCGAATGAAAACGTGCGCGGCGGATCGGCGTATCTGGACGCGCTGCTGACGCGCTACCATGAGAATCTGGCGGTTGCCCTTGCGGCATACAACGCAGGACCGGCAGCCGTGGACCGGTATCACGGTATCCCACCGTATCGAGAGACGCAGGTTTACGTGGCCCGCGTGATTCACGAGTTCAATCGCCGGGTGAAGGCGCGGAAAGCGCAATTGCTGCCGGCAACGGGCCCCGAGAAACCGCATTCCGGCGAATAGATGACCCACCCTGCCTTAGCAGAGACACACTACCAAATCGATTGCTGAACGGAGACAGTTTGAAGAAAAATCAATTGATCCTTGGGCTGGTCGCGCTGGCGGCAATCATCGCGATCGTTATCTGGGGCCGCAATAGAATTCACTTTAACTTTAGCGAGTTTCGCGCACAATTATCGATGGTTAGCTGGTCGAGAATCGGGATCGGCGTGGCGTGCATCTATGTGGGCTACCTCTTTCGCGCGGTTCGATGGGCGTGCCTGCTGCGGCATAACAAGAAGGTCCCGCTCTTTTCTCTGCTGGGGACGCAGGTGATTGGATTCACGGCAGTGGCGCTGATCGGGCGGGTGGCCGATCCGGTGCGGCCCTATCTTGT
>JBATYG010000769.1:0-1923 GCA_049673945.1 Occallatibacter sp. | reverse complement strand
GCAGCACCCGACGCGCCGCCGTGCTCCACGGCTCGACAAACGCGCTCTCAACCAGCGGCAGCCGCATAGCCGCACGCAACCGCTCGCGAAATGACGTGCTCAACACTTCATAGTCGGGAGCCGCGCCCGTCACGCCATGACGCGCCTCAACCGCCGCCCGCGCAACACGCAAAAAGGCCTCGCAGCGCCGCCATGCCCGCTCGATCAGCTCGTTCCGCTCACGCGGAGTTTTGCGCGGACCGGCAATTGCGCCCCGCGGCGTCTCTGCGAGATCGGAAAGCTGACGCACCACCTCTGGCTCCAGCAGCGCGCGCAACGCCTCATGCACCGGCTGCAGTTCCAGATTCACCAGCGCCTCATCCAGGTCCGCAACCCCGCGCCCGTTCAGGTGATCGCACAGCCGATCCCACGGATGCTCCCCCGTCGAGCGCTTCTCCCGCCAGTCCAAAAAGACATGGCACTGGTACGCATGCAGGTTCAGCGTCAGCCCGCGATCCATCAGCTCGTTCGCTCGCTTCAGATACTCAAGGCCGGTCAGCGAATCCCGCCACGCCAGCACCACGTCCTGCGCGCCGCTCACGCCCAGTCCTTCGCTTAGCCGCCTCTGCCGCAGTTGCGCGCTCGCCTTATCCGCGTACGCCGCTGAAAAATCAACTGTCCCCTGCGTCGATCCGTAGCGGTTGTTGTAGACCACCAGCGCGCCCTGGCCCCCACTGCGGTTCGAATAGGCAAAAACATTCTCATCCACCGCGCCCGACGGCTCAAAGAAGTCGTACAGCAGAAAGTTGCTGCTCTCCGCAAAGAGCCAGCGCTTCTTCAACAGCGGCGCCACCTCGCGCTGATGCCGCTCCACCAGCCACGGGTTGGGATTCTCCTCATACCGCGGCCGCTGGTACTCCATCCCGTACTTCTCCGTGAATCCCTCAACCTGCCCGTGCCCAAACATCGGCAGTCCCGGCAGCGTCGACATCAGCACCGTCACACCGAAACATTTGTCACCTGTTCCGAACTGATCAATTGCCGTCCTTTCATCCGGGTTGCTCATGAAGTTCACGTAACGCTTCATGATGTCAACGTCAAACTCCAGCGTGTTCTTGATCACCGAGCGGTACTTTGCATTCTCCTCATCGCGCATCATGTTCATGAACGCGCTGTTGTACACGCGATGCATCCCTAGCGTCCGCACAAAGTAGCCTTCCATCAGCCAGAAGGCTTCTGCTAGCAGCAGCGTGCCCGGCACCTCGGCCGCCACGCGGTCCACGACCTCGCGCCA
Organism: Occallatibacter sp.; assembly: GCA_049673945.1. Taxonomy (GTDB): domain Bacteria; phylum Acidobacteriota; class Terriglobia; order Terriglobales; family Acidobacteriaceae; genus Telmatobacter. The sequence continues at coordinate 650 of JBATYG010000769.1, read as the reverse complement.
GAACTCATGCGGCATCGCCCGGTTAAACTCCGCCTGCGTCATGCCATACTCGGCGCGCGACGGAATCGCTCCGCTCGTTCCCGGCCCTGGAAACCACAGCCGGTGAAAATGCCGCTTCGCCAGCGTCATCGCCGCGTCGAAGCGAATCACCGGGAACATCCGTGCCACCTGCAGAATCGTCTGGATCACCTGCTCGCGAACTGCCGGATTCAGATAATCAAGCTGCGCTGTGTCATTCCACGGAAAGCTCGTTCCATCGTTGCCGTGATAGATATACCGCGTCTCGCCCGTTGCCCGATCGCGCCGCCGAAAGACGACCGCCGCATCCGTCTGCTCGTAATAATGGTCCTCGATCTTGATCTCTGCCCGCCCATCGCCCGAGAGATCCGGCCCCTCAAACCGGTAGGCCGGATACGGCGGCTGGTCCCGCGCGATAAACCACTCCGGATGCTCGATCACCCACGGCGAATCGATGCCCATATGATTCGGCACCATGTCGCTTGCGAGGCGTATCCCATACCTGTACGCGCGGTCGCGTAGATTCGTGTACGCCCCTTCGCCTCCCAGGTCCTCGGCAATCCTGTAGTCATAGAGCGAATACGCCGACGCCACCGCATCCGTATTCCCGCACAACTGCTTGATTGTCTTCG
>JBATYG010000768.1:0-3370 GCA_049673945.1 Occallatibacter sp. | reverse complement strand
CTCGGCAATCCTTTCCGCCGAGGGAGAACTGATCGCGATGGGCGACGATATGCCGGTGCATCTCGGATCGATGCCCATGTCAGTGAGCGCTGCACTCGAGTCGCTGCGATTCACTCCCGGCGATGTGGCACTGCTCAACGATCCCTATCGCGGCGGAACCCACCTGCCCGACATCACCATGGTCGCGCCGGTATTCGTGCGGAGGGGAAGCGCGCGACCCGCGTTTTATGTGGCCAATCGCGCCCACCACGCCGACGTGGGCGGCATGCATCCCGGCTCAATGGGCCCCTGCCGCGAGATCGCGCAGGAAGGCATTCGCATTCCACCGGTGATGCTGATGCGTGGGGGGAAAATGGATGCGCAGGTGCTCGCCATTCTGCTGGCCAATGTGCGCACACCGCGCGAGCGTGAAGGGGACCTCACCGCGCAGCTTGGCGCATGCCACATCGGCATCGCGCGTATGCAGGATCTGGTGCGCCGCTTCAGCCGTGCCCGCCTGCTGCGCGGAGTGCTCGCCATGAGTGCAGCCTCCACGCACATGATGCAAAGTGTGCTCTCAGATCTGCCGGCGGGAGAGTGGAGCGCCGAAGACTTTCTCGACGATGACGGCGTGCGGCCCGAGCCGATTCGGATTCGCGTTACAGTGCGCAACGATCCCGCTCACCGCCGCGCCGTTGTCGATTTTGCGGGCACCAGTGCGCAGGTTGCGGGCAATATCAACGCGGTCTATGCCATCACCTGGTCGGCGGTCTTTTATGTTTTCCGCTGCCTGCTGCCGGCCGAGGCCATGGTGACGGCAGGCCTCATGCGGCCCATTCGTGTGATCGCGCCCGAGGGCTCGGTGGTCAATGCCGTGCCGCCCGCGGCCGTTGCCGGCGGCAACGTGGAAACCTCGCAGCGCATTGTGGACACGCTGCTGCTTGCGCTGGCGCAGGCCTTGCCTCAGCGCATTCCCGCTGCCAGCGCCGGCACCATGAACAACCTCACCATCGGCGGCATCGATCCGCGCACGCTCATGCCTTACACCTACTACGAAACCATTGCCGGCGGCCTTGGAGCATCTCCGCAGCGCGCGGGCGCGAGCGGCCATCACGCACACATGACCAACTCGCTCAACACTCCTGCTGAGGCGCTTGAATACGCCTACCCCTTCCGCATGGCGCGTTATGGGCTGCGCCGCGGCTCCGGTGGAGCGGGCCACAATCGCGGGGGCGACGGCATTGTGCGCGAGATCGAGTTGCTCGCCGACGCGCAGGTCACGCTGCTGGCCGACCGGCGCAGAGGTGCGCCATGGGGATTGCAGGGCGGCGCGGCTGGCGCTTCAGGGCGATCGACTTTAGTGCGCGATAAGACCGAAGAAGCTCTTCCCGGCAAGTGCACAAGAGAACTCGCCGCCGGCACGCGGCTGCGCATCGAGTCACCGGGCGGTGGCGGATGGGGAAAGGCCTGACGCGCTTGGCATCCTTCTAGTGCGGTCGTGCCTAGTGCGGTCTTGCGCCGCCGGCAGGCGCGGATGGCGCGCTTCTCGGCGCTGACGGGGCTGATACCGGCGCCGACATCGCTGGCGACGCACTGGACGATCCACCGGGGAAGGCAGCCGGTCTGCCGGACGAGCCGCGGTCTGCGGATTCGCCGGTATCTGCGCCGGGCGCATAACCACGATGGATCGTCGGCGGAGCCATCGTGCTCGAAGGCCGCATACCGCCCGCCACCGGTCTCGCCCCGGTTATATAGATGGGAGCCTGCGCGAAGCCCTTCTCCTCAGTCTCGCGGGAAACCTTGTCAAGCCGCCCGAGCGTGTCGCGCGGAATCCCCAGCCCGGCTGAATCCCGCTGGAAGAGAAATGCATCGCGCGTCGCCAGGCCGGAACGCACGAGGGGCTTCGCGTTGACCGCAATCATTGCCGGCTCGCCGGCGCTCGGCGGGTGAACCGGAGCCGGGCGCAGACCGCTACCCGTCGGCGTGCCGGGCCTGCTGAGGACCGTCGCCGTGTTGTTCAGCCCGTTCCATGCTCCACCCGGAGTCCAGCCCCAGCCAGTGCCAGGGCAGAATGCCCAGTTGCCGGAGTGATAGGGCGTCCAGCCCCATGGATAAGGCGACACCCATGAATATCCCGCGCCCGCGCCCTGATACCACGCCCATGATCCATTTGAATATGGGTCCCAGGCCGCGCTGGTAAAGTAAGGCCGCCACATCGATCCGCACGCGCCAGCATTCACAAAGCTGCCGTAGTACATCATGTCGTTGAGGCCGTAAGTGTAGGGCGAGTTGCCGAAGGCGCTGTAACTGGCAGAGCGCGCATGGTACTCGGTTGACTGCTTGTCCCACGCGTCAAACGGAGCCTCGGCGACGTCGCGCGCCACCTGGGGCGGATTCTGCTGATCGAGCGCGAAGGTGATTGTCTTCTTCTTCGACACGTCCTCTGTGCCGTCAGCATCCTGAATGCGCAGCGAACCATCCAGCACAGCTACCTTGGCAGCGTTGTCTTCGAGGTCGAGCCGGATGTGCGTCGCGGCTGGCAGGGCCAGCGTCCGCTCGCCAAACTGCAGATTGAAGTCGTTGCCTTTGGTCTTCGCCATGCTCGCGTACACGGTTCCCTTGAGCACATGAACCGATGACAGTGTGGCGCCCGAGGCCGCGCGCTCAAGCTGCGTAAATTCCACTTCAGAATTGGGCGCGAGCCGCAGGCTGCTGTTGTCCTCAAACTCCACCTCAGCCATGCCCTGGGCGGTGCGCAGCCGGCTCTTTTCGACCACCGGCATATTGGCAATCGCCGGCTCAAAGCCGCGGCCGATGTCGCGATCCATCTGCACGGCGCCCTTGACCTCGCTGAGGCGCACGACGCGAATCTTCGAAACGCCGGCAGCAGCGGTCGAAGCGGAATCATCAACGGCATGTGCGGGCAGCGTGCCGGCAAGCAGCAGCGTTGAGAGAAGAGCTGTGGGCAAATGCACGGAGAGAGAAGACATGTCCGCCTCCTTTTTGTCTGGCGAACGTAGAGGACGCATGGCAAAAAGCCTTGCCGCCCGCGTGGACCGCGCTCTAGCCCCTTATGCTAGCACGGAAAGGAGATAGCCGACGAGGGCCGATCGCGGCTCGTTTTCGGAGCGCTCGAGGGCAATATAGAGAGGTCCGGCAAGCGCATCATTGTCCTTTCACATCAACGACATCCGTGAGCGGAAAGGTTGCCGAGAGGCCAACCTCGGGCATCACAGCCGGGAGACAAGGGAATTTCGACAGACAGGCGACGCGATGCTGCGCACGTGGGAAAGTGGACGGAAAAGCCTGTGACGCCTAATCAACGGGGATACAGCTGAAATTGCTCAATCGAGATCCGCGGAGCCTGGAAAGCGTGCTCAACATCCGGGAG
>JBATYG010000767.1:0-2658 GCA_049673945.1 Occallatibacter sp. | reverse complement strand
TGGTCGCGCGATGGGCCTCCAGCTCTTCTGCGGAGGTTTCGCCCCATTTGGCGCGAATCTCAGGAATGGTATGCGAGGCGGAGAACTGGTTGGGGTAAGCTGCCTGACCAAGCTTTTCGATCTCGGTCAGCTTTGTCCTGCGCAGCTCAAAGAGACCGCGCTCAAACTCTGAATCAAACACGATCATTCCTTCCACGGGAGTGGCAAAAAGGCTCAAAAGCGAAGTATACCTGCTCGCTGGTTGACGCTGTATGCTGGGGAATAGCGCCATGGCTGACCACGATCCGAACGCGGAGCGCAAGACGCGCAGCGGCCTGGCTGAGGCCGCTAAGTCGTATATCCAGGTGGAGAAGATTGCGCAGATAGGCCTGGTGCTGCCCTGCGCGGTGCTGATCGGCTGGCTGGGGGGCGCGTGGCTCGATGGCCATTTTCACCAGTCATGGATGACAATCACCGGCTTTTTGCTGGGCTGCATTGCGGGCATGACAAGCGCAATTCGAATGGCGATGGGGCTGGTGGCCGACTCCGGCAAGAAGCGGAAACAGGGCGGCGGCTCGGCCACTCCGCCGGGCGACGATTCAGAATGACTGATCCCTCGAAGACAACCCCCGGCATTACCCCCGACATCACCCCTGACGCACTCTATGCGATGCTCAGGCGAGCGATGCGCAACGCGGGGATCCTGGCGCTGCTGCTGGCCGCAGCCGCCTGGGTCGGTTATGGCTGGCGCGCCGCGGCGATGCTGGTTGTGGGCGCAGCCATTTCGGTGGCCAGCATCTACGAGTGGCAACGCCTTGCGCGGATGATCAATGCGCGCCTGGACCGCGAGCAAGCGGGGGCAAACGCCGGGGTAGTGGTGCTCTTCTTTCTGCTGCGCCTGCTGCTGTTTGCGGTTGTTATTTATGGTAGCCTTAAGGTGATTCATGGCTCAGGGATTGCGCTGTTATGCGGGCTTGCGCTGGCAGTGACGACCATGGGTTGGGAAGCACTTCGCCTGCTTCGCGAATAATGAATAGAAAGATTTCGAAGCCGCTCCGGGAGCCGGCATCGAGACGGAAAGAATCGCGTTTTCCATGCTGGAACTATCGTCTCTCACCTCGGCAGTGACTCATGCGGCCGGCCTTTCCCCAGCGTTCCTTGTGGACGAGCCTTTTGTCGTTTTCAACAGGACATTCAGATTTGAAATTCTGGTCGTACTCGCGCTGATCGCCTTTTTCCTGGCGGTGCGGATGACGCTGTCAGTCGAGGCGCCCGGAGGCATCCAGCATGTTGCGGAGATGCTGCATGAGTTTGTGGGTGGCCAGGCGGAAGAGATCATCGGCCACGGCTACGAGCGCTACTTGCCGTTCATCGTCTGCGTCCTTCTCTTCATCCTCTTCAATAACCTTCTCGGCCTGATCCCCGGCATCGAGACGCCGACCAGCGTGGCGGTGGTGCCCCTGGGCGTTGCGACGCTGGCATTTCTCTACTACAACTACCACGGCATCCGCGTGAACGGCCCCATCAACTACCTGAAGACCTTTGCCGGCCCGGTATGGTGGATTGCGCCGCTGCTCTTCCCGGTAGAGATCATCTCGCACCTGGCCCGGGTCATGTCGCTCACCATCCGTCTTTATGCGAACATGCTGGCCAGCGATCTGCTCACGCTGATCTGCTTCTCGATCTTCCCGTTTGTGGCGCCAACCGCCTTTCTGTGGCTCCACTTTATGGTTTCGATTATCCAGGCCTATGTGTTCATGCTGCTGACCACGATCTATATCGGCATGGCGGTCGCGCACGAACATTGATGGGCTGTGCCCTCGTTTTTAGACGGGGAAAAAGATTCCGCCGGAGAGCGCTTCCGCTCCGGAGCTACGGATAGATCGCGAGCGTGAGGGGGCCAGCACGGTGAGCCTCAACCACCCACTGGCGATCAATTCAAAGGAAGCTGGAGAACTATGCGGAAATTGCAATTCATCTTTATCGCTCTGGCGGCGCTCTGCTTTGCAGTGCCGGCCTTTGCGCAGTCCGGTGGGGGCGTCATTGACATGGGCCCGATCGGTGTCGGCCTGGGCATGGGTCTGGCTGCAGGCCTCTGCGGTCTCGGTCAGGGCAGGGCCGTCGGGTCCACGACCGAAGCCCTCGCCCGCAACCCCGGAACCCGCGGCAATCTGATGACCTTCCTGATCATCGGCCTGGCCTTCATTGAGTCACTTACCCTGTTCACCTTCGCGATGATCTTCCTCAAGATCGGTAAGTAAGAAGGGTATCGGAACGAAGAGCTCCGCCCGCCGGGCGGGGCTCTTCTGTTTGCGGCTCGCTCTTTCTCAGGCAGATCACTCTCTCACGCGGATCACTCCGCAGTGAGAATGCGGGTGGCCTGGACGTAACCGATGCTCGGCACCGGAGCGTAGTCAATTTGCTCTTCGACGGTTTGGAAGGTTTTGTTCTTCAGCACAATACGGCTGTTCATCTCCATCTGGAAACGTACGATGCGCCACTGGTGCTCGCTCACGTCGCTTTGCTCGATCACGATCCAGCCGTTCTTGTAAAGCCTGCCGAGGATACCCCATCCGAAGTCCACATCGTGCACGAGGTGGGCTTCGAAGCGCGCCACGCGCTGTTGTGAGACGTCGATCCAGATTTCGCCGGCCATGGCTGTGAGCACCTGTGTTTCGA